>CALRZK010000034.1:0-11466 GCA_943372615.1 Bradyrhizobium ivorense
AATGCCGCGATGGACGAATTCATGCTGGCGCGTGCCCTTGAGATCGTCGCCCTTGAAGCGGACCGATCCGGTGGACGGCGTCAGCACGCCGGACAACACGTTGAAGAACGTGCTTTTGCCGGCGCCATTCGGCCCGATGATGGAGGTGACGCGGCCGGGACGGAATTCGGTGGTCACGCCCTGCAGCGCGATGAAGCCGCCGAATTTCATGCCGACATTGTCGACGGCGAGCAGCGGTGCACTCATCGGACGACCCTCGACAGGAATGTGCCCCAGATGCCCTTGGGCAGGAACAGCACGAACAACACGAAGATGGAGCCGACGATGATCTGCCAGTGCGACGTCCACAGCGAGAACACGTCTTCCATCAGCAGGAACACCAGCGCCCCGATGAACGGGCCGAAGAAGCTCGAGGCACCACCGAGCAGCGTCATCATCACGATCATGCCTGACGTGAGGTAATGCAGCGATTCCAGCGGCACGAAAGCGAGATGCAGCGCCGACATGGTGCCGCCGAGGGCGCAGATGGTGCCGGACAGCGTGAAGGCCAGCAGCTTGGTGCGCTCGACATCGTAGCCGCAGGTGCGGGCGCGGCGCTCGTTCTCGCGGATCGCCTCGATGGCCGCGCCGAAAGGCGAATTGAGGATGCGCGACACCAGCCACAGTGCCAGCGCGGCGAACACCATCAGCACGTAATATTTGTTCACGGGATCGAGGAAATTGATGTCGAAGCCGAACAGGTTGATCTTGTTGACGGTGAAGCCGCGCAACCCGTTTTCACCACCGGTCCAGGTCGAGGCTTGCAGCGCGACGTAATAAACGAGCTGCGCCAGTGCCAGCGTGACCATCGAGAAGTAGATGCCGCGCGTCCGCGTCGACATGCCGCCGATGATGAAGGCGAGCACCGCACCGCCGGCCACGCCCATCACGACAGCGAGATACCAGGGCACGCCGAACTGGCCGATGGCGATGCCGGTGATATAGGCGCCGGCCCCAAAGAACGCGGCATGGCCGAAGGACAACAGGCCGGTATAGCCGAACAAGAGGTTATAGCCGACGCAGACGACGCCATAGATCAGCACATTGACCGCGAGCGCCTTGGACGGCAGCAGCCACGGCAGGATGCACAGCGCCAGGATCGACAGCGGGACGCGATAGGTCGTCAGCATGGCCTTGAGACGCGCCGGCTTTCGCGCCTCGGCAGGCAATGGAGCGGCAACGGATGGGGCATTCATGATCGTCTCTCCGTTACGCGAGTTTGCCGAACAGGCCCTGCGGCCTGATCAGAAGCACGATGGCCATCAGCGCGAACATCACGATGGTCGCCATTTCCGGCGCGAACAGAGCGGTCATGCTGATGACGACGCCGACCACGAGGCCGGCGATGATGGCGCCGACCAGCGAGCCGAGGCCGCCGATGACCGTGACCACGAAGGCTTCGGCGAGCACCAGTGCGCCCATTTCAGGATTGACCGAGCGCATCGGCCCGGCGAGCACGCCGCCCAGCGCGGCCAGGCCGACGCCGAGGCCGAACACCGCGAGCCAGACCTTGCTGATATCGACACCGAGCACGCGCATCATGGTGGGATCGCGGGAGCCGGCGCGGACGATCAAGCCGAACTTGGTCTTCTCCAGCCCGAACCAGAGCAGAACGACGATGGCGAACACGACGCCGACCACAAAGATGCGATAGATCGGGAAGAAGCCGACACCGAGATCGACAACGCCCGTGAGCAGCGATGGCGTCGGAAATGGAATGCCGTCGCTGCCGAACACGATGCGCACGCCTTCGACCAGCACATAGCTGAGGCCGAAGGTGAGCAGCAGCGGATCATCGATCGAGCGGCCATAGAGCCGCCGGATCAGGACGAATTCGATCAGCATGCCGAACACGCCGATCATGATGGGGGCAACCAGAAGCCCCCACCAGAAACTGCCGGTGAGTGACGCGACCCACAGCCCGGCATAGGCGCCGACCATGAACAAAGCGCCATGCGCGAAATTCACCACGCCCATCATGCCGAAGATGATCGACAAGCCGAGCGCGGTGATCACGAGGATGGCACCGAGGGCAACTCCCGAGAAGAGCTGCATCAGAATGAGTTCTGTATCCATGGGACGGCGCGTGCCTTCGCTTAGGTGGGGAAGCCGAGTTCGGTGCAGGTGCGCAGCACCTGTTCCGACGGCGCTTCATTGGCGACGATGCTGAACAGATCGCTGTCGCCCTTCATGTCGGCCTTCTTCTTGGACTCCAGGACGAGCACCGACTGCACCGACTGGTGATCACACTTGCGATAATATTGCGGGCCCTTGGCGACGTCGTATTTCAGCGCTTCGAGGGCCGCGATCACCTTGTCGGTGTCGGTGCCGCCCGCGGCTTGCATCGCCTGCAGCAGCGACATCACGCCGGTATAGCCATAGGCGCCGTAGTCGGTCGGAATGGCGCCGCCATTGGCCGCGCGAAAAGCGTCGTTGAACGCCTTGGCCGAGGGCAGCGTGCCTTCGAGACCCCAATAGTAATTGGAGCCGCCGACGACGCCTTCGAACACTTCGGGCGAGACCGCGAGGCGCTGGTTGTGCAGCAGCACGGGGACGACGATCTTCGCACTCTGCTTGAGGCCGAAATCGACCGCCTGCTTGATGGAATTGGCCTGGTCGCGGCCGAAATTGCTGATGCAGAGGATGTCCGGACGCATCGAACGCAGACGCGGCATGAAGGTCGAGTAATCGGCGGCACCGAACGGATGCATGATCTCGCCCACCGTCTCGGCGCCGATCGCTGCCTGCGCGCGTTTGAAGCCGCGCAGCATTTCGTGGCCATAAGCATAGTCGGCAACGAGATGCGCGACCTTGGTGCCCTTCTTGAAGGCGTGACGCGCCACAGCCGCCGTGGTCATCGTCGGGTTCAGCGCTTCATGGAAAGTGTATTTGCTGAAATCCTTGACCTCGTTGATGGTGTCGGACTGGCTGATCGAGACATAGAGCACGCCGCGGGCGCGGGTGACTTCGTTGACCGCAAGCTGCACGGCGCTGGACAGCGATCCGACGATCGCATGCACCTTGTCCTTCTCGATCAGTTCGAGCGTGCGCGTGGCCGCTTCGCCGCCATTCAGCTTGTCGTCGCGAACCAGGAGCTCGACCTTGCGGCCATTGACGCCGCCCTTGTCGTTGATCTGCTTGACGGCGAGCTCGGCGCTCTTGACCTGATCCTTGGCTTCGGCGGCAAACGGGCCGGTCAGCGGCGTCGGAAAACCGATGCGGATAGTGTCATCGGCCGCACGCGCGATCCACGGCATGGCCATCACGCCGGCACCGGTGCCGAGCGCGGCCAGCATATGGCGACGGGAAATATTGAAACGGTTCGAGTTTCGGTTGTCTTTGGTCATGTGCTCCCTCCCTGTTGTCGTGTCTTGTTGATCAGATATGTCCAAGTGCCTTGAGTATGCGCGCAGGCGTCATCGGCACCTGCGCAATGGTGCCGCCGAAGGGCGACATTGCATCATTGATGGCGTTCATCGCCGCAGCAGACGCCGCGGCCGTCCCTGCTTCGCCGACGCCCTTGGCGCCGAGCTGCGTATCCAGTGTCGGCGTCTCCACATGAGCGACGACGATGTCCGGCATCTCTACCGCCATGGGCACAAGATAATCGGCCAGCGATCCATTGGTGAGCTGGCCGCCCTCGCCATAGACACATTCCTCGAAGAAGGCCGCGCCCAGCCCCTGCACCACGCCGCCTCGGATCTGCTCATCAACCAGCAACGGATTGATGACGCGGCCGCAATCCTCGACCACCCACATTTTCAGAATCTTGACGAAGCCGGTCTCGACATCAAGTTCGAGATGGCATGCCTGTACGCCATTGGTGAAGGCGAAAGGATAGCCCTCCGGCGCATAATGATGCGCAACGGAGAGCTGCGCCTGGGTGCCGGGCGGCAGCGTATCGGAGCGGAAGTAAGCGATGCGCGCGATCTCGGCGAGTTCGATGCGTTGCTGACTAGTCGCTTTGTCGACGATCCAGCCGGCCTGCATGTCGAGCTTATCGGCTTCCTCCTGCAGGATCGCGGCGGCGACGGAGAGCACATTGCCCTTGAGCTTCTGCGCCGCCTGCAGCGCCGTCTCGCCGCCGATACCGGCGCCCCGGCAAGCATATGTCGCGCCGCCATGGGGCGTCGTTTCGGTATCGCCGGTGACGACCTTGATGCGGTCGCGATCGACGCCAAGATGCTCGGCCACGATCTGGCCAACGATGGTCTCGGTGCCCTGCCCGAGTTCGGTGATCGAGATCAGGCAACGCACATCGCCGGAAGGCGTGATCTTGAGAATGGCGCCATCCTGCGACGAGATGCGCACGCCGCCGACGCCATAGAAGGCCGGGCTCGGATTGGTGATCTCGACAAAGGTGGCGATGCCGATGCCGCGATGGATGCCCTGCTTGCGCAGCTCCGCCTGTTCGGCTCGCAGGCCGTCATAATCCATCATCTCGCGGATCTTTGTGAGACAGGCGTGATGCGACAGCGACTCGAATTTGTAGCCGGTGGGCGATGTGCAGGGATAGGCGTCGTCCGGGATCAGATTGCCGCTGCGGATGTCGAACACATCGCGCGCGGTCTTCGCGGCGATCATGTCCACCAGTCGCTCGGTCACCGTGCAGGCCACGGGATGGCCGACAGCGCGATACTGGCTCATCTGCACCTTGTTCTGGAACACGACCTGCAGATCGGCGCGGTAGTTCCTGAATGTGTATGGCGCGCCCATCAGGCGATAGACCTGATTGCCCTCGACCACGCTGGTGCGCGGATAGGCCGAGAAGGCGCCGATACCGGTGACGTCCTCCACATCCATCGCCAGGATGTTGCCATCGACATCCGCCGCCATCCGCGCGCGGACGCGATGATCGCGGGCATGAATGTCGGACACGAAGGACTCCATGCGATCGGCGACATATTTCACCGGTCGCCCCAGCATGATGCTGAGTCCGACCACCGCCATGTCCTCGTGATACATATGCAGCTTCATGCCGAAGGAGCCGCCGATATCCGGCGCGATCACGCGCACGCAGGCTTCGGGAATGCCGTAATGCCGCGAATAGATATCCTGGAACTGATACGGCGTCTGCGTAGCATGATGCACGGTCAGCTTCGGCTCGCTGGCATCATAGTCGGCGATGATCGCACGCGGCTCCATGGTGACGGCAGTGTGCCGACCGAACAGGAATTCCTCTTCCACCACATGGGCAGCGCCGGCGAAGACGTCATCGACGCCGCCGGTGTCGAGCTTGCCCTGGAAGCAGAGATTGCTGCCAAGCTCAGGCGAGATAACCGGCGCATCGGGATCACGGGCGGCGTCGATATCGACGACGGCCGGCAGTTCATCGAATTCGATGGAAACGAGTTCGGCCGCATCCTCGGCCAGAGCGCGCGTATCGGCGACGACGGCGACGACTGCTTGCCCGGCCCACACCACTTTGTCGATGGGCAGCGGCAGTTGCGGCGGCGACTTCATGCCCTTGAAGTGATCCATAGTGCCGACCCATGGCGTGCAAAGCTTTGCCAAGTCTTCACCGGTGGCGACAAGGCGAACACCTCGTGCCTCACGCGCCGCCTGCGCATCGATCGACACGATCTTGGCATGCGCATAGGGGCTGCGCACATAAGCGACATGCAGCATGCGCGGCAGTGTGATGTCGGTGACATAGCGCCCACGGCCCGCGAGCAGCCGCTTGGCATTCGGACGTGGAACGGAGCGGCCGATATAGGAATTCGGGCGATCGAGGGAGGTGATCGCACTCATGCCTCGACCTCCTCATTCGTCGCAGCACGATTGCGCGCCGTGGTCTCGATGGCATCGACGATGGCTTCATAGCCGGTGCACCGGCAGTAGTTGCCTGACAGCGCATCGCGGATTTCATCGCGTGTCGGCACGCCCGGCTGCGACAGCAGGCTATAGGCTGTCATCAGCATGCCCGGCGTGCAGAAGCCGCATTGCAGGGAATTGCGCTGATGGAAAGCGTCCTGCAGATCGGCGATGACGGCACGCTCGGTGAGCCCTTCCACTGTCTCGACCGATGAACCGCTCGCCTGCACGGCGAAGGTCAGGCAGGAATGCACCACCGTGCCATCCAGCAGCACGAGGCACGCACCGCAGACGCCCATCTCGCAGCCGGTGTGGGTGCCGGTGAGTTCGAGCGTCTGGCGCAAAAAATCGGCGAGCGTCGTCCGCGCGGGAACGCGATGCGCGACCTCGCTGCCATTCACGGTCATGGTGACATCGACGAGATCGCTCATGATCCCTGCCTCGCGATCTCACCGAGTAGCCGACCAAGCACCACGCGCGCCAGATGGCGACGCATGGCAGGGGGCACATTCTCATCGTCCGGCGGATCGAGATCGTGGACCACCGCATCCTGGGCCGCTGCGATGGCATCCTGATTGAGGATACGGCCCATCAGCGCATCCTCTGCTTTCCAGGCACGCAAAGGCGTATTGCCGACGGAGAAGAATACGATCCGTATCTGCGCAATCGCACCGTCCACGACATCGGCGAGAATGCCGCAGCCGACCAGCGCGAAATCGCCGCGCCGGCGCGCGAATTCGTGAAAGGCCCAACGATGCGTCGGCCGCACGATCGGCACATGGATGGCCACCAGCAATTCGCCGGGCTCGATGGCAGTCTGAAACAGATCGACGAAGAACTCATCAGCAGGCACACGGCGCGTGCCATCGCGATTGGCGATTTCGAGTTCGGCGCCGAGCGCCAGCGTCATCGCCGGGAATTCCGAGGCTGGATCGGCATGCGAAATGCTGCCGCCGAGCGTGCCTTTGTTGCGGATGGCGGGATGCGCCACATGCGGCGCGGCTTCGCTGTAGAGCGGCGCGTGTTCGCGGATCAGCGGGTCGGCCAATACTTCGGCATGGCGCGTCAGCGCGCCGATGCGAAGCCAGCTGCCCTTGAGTTCGATGCCGCGAAGATCAGGAATATGCGCGATGTCGATCAACAGCTCCGGCGCCTGCAAACGCAAGGCGAGCGACGGCACGAGGCTCTGGCCGCCTGCGATATAGCTCGCATCGCCGGCCGCCTCATATGCATCCAGTGCCTCCACGAGCGTGGAAGCCCTCACATAGTTGAACGCCCTCGCCTTCAACGTATCCCCCGAGGCGTCTCGCGGACGCCGAGCTTTGTGACCATTTGGTCTGAAATCTAGAACACGCCCGGTTCCGCCGGTCAAGTTAAATGACCATTTGGTCTCTTTTTGCGAATGCGATATTCAGTCACAAGCAAATCGAAGTGCATATGGTCAAAAAACCCGTCAAAACTGCTGAAAAGCCACCGCGCCGCAATATGCGCGCCGCCGAGCGCGAACGTTTCATCCTCGACGAGGCGATCAAGTTCTTCGCCGAACAGGGTTTTGGCGGGCAGACGCGCGAGCTGGCCAAGCGCATGGGCATCACCCATTCGGCCATCTATCGCCACTTCCCCAGCAAGGAAGCGCTGATCGAGCGTGTCTATGAAGAGATCTATCTTAGCCGCTGGTCGCCCACCTGGGCGGGACTGATCACGGATCGCAAGCAGCCGCTGCAGGCGCGGCTGTCGCAGTTCTATCTCGAATATGTGCAGCAGGTGTTCGAATATAACTGGGTGCGCATCTTCGTGTTTTCGGGGATGAAGTCGTTCGACATCACCAAGCGCTATCTGCAGATCGTGCGCGAGCAGATCATCGAGCCGGCCTGCCGCGAGTTGCGCCATGACCTGAAGCTGCCGACAAGCGACAAGGTGCCGCTATCGGAACGCGAGATCGAGCTGTTCTGGGGCCTGCATGGCCGCATCTTTTACATGGCGATCCGGCGTTTCGTCTATGAAACGCCGACGCCGGAGAAACTGGACGACATCGTGCGCGATGCCGTCCGTGTATTTCTCGACGGGGCGAAGCCGCTGATGCGAGAGATCGTGAAGGCGAAATAGCGCCTAGAGCGATACCGCATAGTGCTCGTATTCGTCGCGCACCAGCACGATGTGATCGCGCATCGCCGCGCTCGCACCATTGCGGTCGCCGCGCATGATGGCGACGACAACGCGATCGTGCTCGGCCTGCGACTTCGCCAGACGGCCGAGATTGCGGAACTGAGCCCGGCGGAACGGCTGCACGCGCACGCGCGTGGCCAGCGTGATTTCGGCGATATAGTCGTTTTGCGATCCCTTGTAGATCGCATTGTGGAAACGCTCGTTCACTGCGTGAAAGCGCTCGGGATTGCCATCGTAACTGAGCACGCGGAGCTCTTCGTGAATCGCTTCAAGCGCGTGGCGTTGGACGGCCGGCATGCGCTCGGCCGCGAGACCAGCGCAAAGGGCTTCGAGTTCGGCCATCGCCTCGAACATGCCGGTAAGACGTTCGATTGACGGCCGCGCCACCACAGCACCGCGATGCGGGCGGGATTCGATCAGACCAGTTGTCGTCAGTTGGCGCAACGCTTCGCGTACAGGTGTGCGTGAGACATTGAAGCGTTGCGCCAGTTCAGTCTCATCCAGCGGCGCGCCCGGCGGCAGCACGCCGCGCACGATCTCATCCGACAATTGCTGACGAAGCTCTTCGGCCCGCGTGAGCTTGCCTGCCGTAGCGCCCGCGGATGCAGCCGCGCTGCGGCGCGGCTTGTCCGGCCGTATCAGCATGTCGTCGAAGCTCATGTCAGCTCATGCTTTCGGTTCGTCGATCAGGCTGACAGACGCGGCCACGATTCGCCATCCTTCGGGGAAACGGATCCAGGTCTGCATCTGCCGACCGACCTTGCCCGGGGCATTGTCGCGATAGAACAGCGTGGAAGCGACAGCCGTATCGCGGCCATAGGCCGTGATGACGGTGCGATCGGTGCGGCGCATCAGGCCGACCGGAGAGCGCGCGCCACGAAAAGCCTGGATCTCATCATAGCCGTAGAGGTTCTCGCCCATGCCATAGCGGATGGTGCGCGGATCGTTGCGAAACAGTTCGCCGAGCACGGCGGTGTCGTTGGTCGTCAGCGCTTTTTCGTAGCGCGCGAAAGCGGCGCCGACTTCGGCGATGACGTCCGGCAGATCGATGTCCATTTCCAGTCCCTGTCTAGTTGAACGCTTTTGCGTGCGGTGCGGCAACAACGCCCGTTTGCTGCAGATGATAGGCCACCCGCAGCGCGATGTCTTCACGCCACGGCGCCGCGATGATCTGGACGCCGATCGGCATCGGACCAAGCGGCACCGGCACGGCGACGACCGGCAGGCCGATGAAGGAGATCGGCTGAGTGTGAATGCCGATATTGGCGCGGATCGGCAGCTCGACGCCGTCAAGTTCAAAGGTCGCCTGGCCGATTTTTGGCGCGACGCAGGGCGTGGCAGGGGCGATGATGACATCCACTGTCTTGAAGATTTCCAGCACCTTCGCACGATACCAGCGGCGAAATTTCTGCGCGCGATCGACCAGCGCCGCCGGCACCATGGCGCCGGCAATCAGACGGTCACGCACCGCAGGATCGAAATCGGCAGCGCGGATGCGCAAGCGATCGAGATGCAACGACGCGCCTTCGGTGGTCGAGATGAGATAGGCGGCAGCACGCGCGCGGGTGACTTCGGGAAACTCGACATGTTTTGTGACACCGAGCGCCTTTGTGACGATGGCGACGGCTTCCTTGGCCTCGGGCATCAGATTGTTCTGGAAGTAGCCACCAGCGACCGCGATGCGCAGATCGCCAATGTCCTGTCCGATCAAGGCCGATGCCGGCTCGACCGGGCGGCTGCTGCAAGCCGCGTCTTCGGCATCCGGCCCCTGCATGGCATCGTAGGACAAAGCGAGATCCTCGACGTTCCGCGCGAACGGGCCGAGATGATCCAGGCTCCCCACAAAGGGGAACGAGCTGGCACGCGACAGCCGGCCATAGGTCGGCTTGAGACCGAAGATGCCACAGAAAGACGACGGCACGCGGATCGAGCCGTTGGTATCGGAGCCGAGCGCGAGCGGCACAAGACTGCCCCCCACCGCACCGCCCGAACCGCCGGACGAGCCGCCGGTCATGCGCGTGATGTCATGCGGATTGCGGGAGGCGCCGTCGTGGACGTTCTCGCCAGTGAAGTCATAGGCGTATTCGCCCATATTCAGCGCGCCGACCAGCACTGCGCCGGCTGCCTCCATGCGTTCGACCAGTGTCGCATCACGAAACGCTGGCGGGCGATCGCGATTGATCTTCGATCCGGCGCGGGTCGGCAGGCCCTCGATGTCGAACAGATTTTTTACCGCAAACGGCACGCCGGCCAAAGGACCGACGTTTTCGCCTTTCGCGATGGCCGCATCGAGCGCACACGCGGTGGCACGGGCGCGATCCGCGGTCACATCCGTGAATGCGTTAAGCATCGGATTGTGGCGCTCGATCTTCGCCAGCGCCGCGTCGACAACCTCGATCGCGGAGATCTTTTGTGTGACAACGGCCTTGGCGATGTCCGCAGCCGGGCGCCAGGCGCCTTCAGGGGTGAGCACGAGATCAAGCGACATAGATGCTGGCCGGTTCGGATTCATCGGGAAGCGGGAATTCGTCGACGAGACGCGCCATGCGCAGCGACACTTCGAGATTCATCCGCACTGCCGGCTTCCATTCCGGCTCGATCGGCAGCGACAGCGCCGCCGCCACCGCATCGATATAGTCGTCCAGACTGTCGCTCATGGTCCGTCCTCTCTTAGTGCACCGGCAGCGGCGGATGCGGGATCGCGGTCAGCAGCTGCTTCGTATAATCATCCTGCGGCGCGTCCATCACCGCATCGGTCGCGCCCTGCTCGACGATCCGCCCAGATCGCATCACGATGACACGATCGCACAGCAGGCGCACCACATTCAGATCGTGCGACACGAACAGGTAGCTCATGCCCATGGACTGCTTGAGATCCTGCAGCAAGTTGAGCACGACAGCCTGTACCGACACGTCCAGCGCAGCGGTGGGCTCGTCGAGGATGATCAGCTTCGGTTGCAGTGCGATGGCGCGGGCGATGCCCACACGCGCCTTTTGTCCGCCGGACATCTGATGCGGAAAGCGGTCCAGCAATTCGAGCGGCAAGCCGACCTGCCGCGCCAAGTCCTCGCATTTCGCCCGCGAGGCATCGCCGCCTTTGATGTCGCCAAGTTGCAGAAGCGGATCGGCGATGGCGCGCGCCGCTGTGAAACGCGGGTTGAGGCTATCCGTCGGATCCTGGAACACCATCTGGATGCTCTTGCGCAGCGGCAGCCGTGCAAAGGATTTTGGCGCGATCTCGCCGATGTCGTCGCCATCGAACGAGATGCGACCTGACGTCTTGTCGATCAGCCGCATCACCATCATCGATGTGGTGGACTTGCCGCAGCCGGACTCACCGACCAGGCCGACACTCTCGCCCCGGCCGACACTGAAACTGATGCCGTCCACGGCGCGGAAAACGTCAGGCTCCGGCGCAGGCTTGCGGCCGAACAGTTTGGACAGCGT
>CALRZK010000035.1:0-11360 GCA_943372615.1 Bradyrhizobium ivorense
TAGGTTCGGAATTCGGTGGGTGGGGAGCGTCCTAGAGTGGACGCTCCCCATGCCTTGCCAAGCCGGGCCGTGCCCTGCCTCGCCGGGCCACGCCCCGCCAAGCCTTGAAACTCATTCCTTGCGCTCCTCGGCCAGGTAGGTGCCGAAGGTTGGCCGCCAGTCGCCGATCCCCCGCGTGAAGCCGGCGGTCATGAAGGTGTCGAGCACCTCGCTGCGGTTCAGCAGGGTGGGCAGATACATCACGTCGAATTCGACGGCCCAGTCGTTGAAGCGGGCGCGCGTGCGGATGGTCCGGGCGCGTCCGACCCTGACGGTCGTCCGGAACACGAAGCGTTCGTCGGCGCCGAGCTCGTCGAGGTCGCGCGGCCCGTCGTATTCCAGGATGGCCGGGCGGCCGATCTGGATGCCGGCGGTTGCCTCCTGACCCTTGTTGCGCGCCCGTGCGGCGGACTTGAAGGTGCTCAACAGCGCTTCCGCCGGGATGCACGGGCGACCTTCGAAGATCCACAGGCCGCCATGCCATTCGATCCGCGAGATTTCGAGATGGTCCGCCAGCGTCTTCGCCCTCTTCGTCGTCACCTTCGTGAGGCGCGCCCGGATCGGATCGAGCGGGTCCGCGAGGCGCGACGAATGCATCAGCAACGGGCGCGTCCCGGTCAGGCGCATGGTGATCTTCTCGGCTTCCATCACGCCACCTCGCGGGTCGGGTCGAACAGCGGCGCGTCGATGCGGATGGTCTTCACGTCGGCGCGCAGCGGCTGCAGCAGCGCGTAGCGGCGGGCCCGCAGGAAGGACGTCACCGCGCGGTGGCAGTCCGAGCACAGCGAGGTGAGGTCGCCGTCGATCTCGTTGCCGAGACGGTCGTAGGTACGGTGATGCGATTCCAGCGTAGCGCCGTCGGAGGCCGCCGCCGGGCAGAGACGGCAAGCGAAACCTGCCGCCTCGAATTCGCGCAGCCGGACCGGACTGGTCCGCCATGCAGTGCTCTGGATGTACTCGCTATAGGTCATCGCAAATTCCCTTTCGATGGGAACAAGATGCCATCGCGATGGAGCCAAGTCAATTATTCTTCCCATTATGAGAAGAATAAGGCTTGCTAACGTTAATTTTCCTGCATAGAACTCGGGGATGACCGACGCCGAAATACCCGAACTCCTGATATCCGCTGCCATGATCCGGGCCGCACGGGGCCTGTTGAACCTGTCCCAGACCCAACTCGGCGAGACGCTGACGCCGAACGTGTCGCGGCGCACGATCTCCAAGATCGAGACTGAAACGGAAGGCCGGCCCGACAGGCGCAGGCGGGACGTCCACAAGGCGCTCCGGGCCGCGCTTGAAAAGGAAGGAATCGAATTCTTCTTCGGTGACGAGGAATACGTCGAGGGCGTCAGGCTAAGGCGCCGTCCCGAATAGATCGCTGCCGACAGACCGACCGGTGACGTCCGTCTCCCTACGGGACGTCGATCATGGTCCGGGGCGCTAGAAGCACCAACTCCCTGATCGATCTGCTTTTGACGGAGGCCTCTTGGATCTCGTTGTTGCCGCTTCATTTGCCATCGTCGCTCTGCTCTATTCGGCGGTCGGGCAGGCCGGCGGCACGGGATATGTCGCGGTCATGGGCGTTCTCGGATACGCGCCCGACGTCATCAAGCCTACGGTCCTGGCGCTGAACATCCTCGTCGCAGCCATCGGATGCGCCCGCTTTCATCGGAATGGACTGCTATCGTGGCGCGCCTGCTATCCCTTCGGTGTGCTGGCGCTTCCGTTTTCCTTCGTGGGAGGAACGCTGAACCTCCCTGCGGCGGCTTATCAGCCCGTGGTCGGCCTGCTGCTTCTGCTGGCGGCGGCGCAAATGGCGCGTTCGGTACGGCGCGCGGCGCATCTCGATCTGCAGGCGCTCCGCGAGCCGCCCTTCGGCATGTCGCTTCTTGCCGGAGCCGCCATCGGCGTGGTCTCGGGCATCACCGGCGTCGGTGGCGGAATCTTTCTCGCGCCGCTAATCTTGGCGATGGGTTGGGCGGAGACGCGCAAAGCGGCGGCGATCGCGGCGACCTTCAACCTGCTGAACTCTACCGCCGCGCTCGCCGGCGCCGCGGCAACCGTTCATGATCTGCCGGTCCAACTACCGGTCTGGTCGGCCGCCGTGGTGTTCGGAGGAGTCGCCGGATCGTGGCTTGGATCCACGCTCATACGGCCAAGCCTGATGAGGCTGCTGCTCGCCATCCTGCTCGCGCTGGCAGGCTTCCGGATGGTAGCTCACCCATGACACGGCCGCCGGTAGCCGTGATGTCGATGGAAACGCCAGGTGCGGTCAGGCGAGCGACCGTCGTGTGGCGTCCGTCGCGTGCCCCGGCAGGACGAACGTCAGCACGAAGCAGGAGAGCAGCATCACCGCTGAACCGGCGAGGCATCCAACGATGCCGCCATGATGATAGAGCACGCCGGACAACGTGATGCCGAGAAGTCGACCAGCCGCGTTGGCGGCATAATAGAAGCCGACGTCCTCCCGCCTTCTCGGATCCGGCGTATGTCAGGATCAGGTACGAATGCAGCGACGAGTTGACTGCGAAAGGCAATTCTTCGGTCGAAACACCTGACCTCGCCGGCGCAGGTGCCAGAACTCAATAACACTTGATCTGCAATCGCTCTCGAACTCACAGCGCCTTCGAGAGGCTCAACCGCTCGGAGAGCTTCTCGGCCGATTCCTTGCGCTCGCTGTAACGGTCGGTCAGGTAGCCGGAGACGTCGCGCGTCAGCAAAGTAAACTTTACTAGCTCTTCCGCAACATCGACGATGCGGTCGTAATAGGGCGAAGGCTTCATCCGGCCGTCGTCGCCGAATTGTTCGTATGCCTTGGCGACGGACGACTGGTTCGGGATCGTGATCATCCTCATCCAGCGGCCGAGCACCCGAAGCTGGTTCACCGCATTGAACGATTGCGAACCTCCACTGACCTGCATAACCGCCAGCGTCTTGCCTTGCGTCGGACGAACCGCGCCGACCGACAGAGGGATCCAATCGATCTGCGCCTTCATGATGCCGGTCATCGCGCCGTGGCGTTCCGGGCTGCACCACATCTGCCCTTCGGACCATGTCGTGAGGTCGCGCAGTTCCTGCACCTTCGGATGCTCGACCGGAGCGCCGTCCGGAAGCGGGAGGCCCGTGGGATCGAATACGCGGGTCTCGGCTCCGAAGCTCTGAAGGAGACGCGCCGCTTCCTCCGTCGCGAAACGGCTGAAGGAACGCTCGCGCAAGGATCCGTACAATAGGAGAATGCGGGGCTTGTGCATCGACGGACTTGCGCGGAGCGCATCTTGGTCCGGCACCGCGAACGCCTGCTCGTTGATGTTGGGTAGATCAGGCTTCGACAACTTCGCCGTCCTCCTTCACGAAACGGCCGATCTTCCGCGGAAGCAGGTCGAGTACCCGCTCCGAGGGACGGCATAGACGAACGCCCGTCGGCGACACTACGATCGGTCGGTTGATGAGAATGGGATGGGCCATCATCGCATCGAGGAGGGCGTCGTCCGACAGCGTCGGATCGTCCAGACCAAGTTCCGCATACGGCGTTCCCTTTTCGCGCAGCAAGGCGCGGACGCCGATGCCCATCGCCGCGATCAACTCCTTGAGCCGTTCCCGGGTCGGCGGCGTCGTCAGGTATTCGACCACGACCGGCTCCTCGCCGCTCTGCCGGATCATCGCCAAAGTGTTGCGGGAGGTGCCGCAATTCGGATTGTGATAGATGGTGATGGTCATCGGGGAAGCTCCACGCTCTTGTCGCCGGCGCGATCGCCGCCGGCTTCGTACCAATCCTTGGATGCCGTCACGATCTTCACGACGGTCAGCATGACGGGCACCTCGACCAGCACGCCGACGACGGTCGCCAGCGCCGCTCCAGAGTTGAGGCCGAACAGGCTGATCGCAGCGGCGACGGCGAGTTCGAAGAAGTTGCTTGCCCCGATCAGCGCCGCGGGTGCGGCGACGCACCAGGCCACACCGAGATAGCGGCTCAACACGTAGGCCAGTCCGGCGTTGAAGTAGACCTGGATGAGGATGGGCACGGCGAGGATTGCGATGACGATCGGCTGCGCGATGATTTGCTCGCCCTGGAAGCCGAAGAGCAGGACCAGCGTGGCCAGCAGGGCGACGAGCGACAGAGGCTGCAGGCGCGCCATCGTGCGGTCGAAGGCGCCCTGTCCGGACGCCAGCAGCGAGCGGCGCCACAACTGGGCGACGATCACCGGCACGATGATGTAGAGCGCGACGGAGAGGAGGAGCGTCGCCCACGGCACGGATACCGACGCGACGCCGAGCAGCAGTCCGACGATGGGAGCGAAGAGGAAGACCATGAGTACATCGTTCAGTGCGACCTGGCCGAGCGTGTAGTTGGGATCGCCGTTGACCAGGTTGGACCAGACGAACACCATCGCGGTACAGGGAGCCGCCGCCAGCAGGATCAGTCCGGCGATATACGATGGAATCTGGTCGCCCGGCAGAAACGGCGCGAACACATGGGCGATGAAGAAGGTGCCAAGGAGAGCCATCGAGAAAGGCTTCACGGCCCAATTGATGAACAGGGTCACACCCACGCCTCTGGCATGCTCGGTCACTTTGCCCAGCGCTCCGAAGTCGATCTTCAGCAACATTGGAATGATCATGAGCCAGATGAGGACGGCGACGGGCAAGTTGACATTCGCCACTTCGGCGCCGGCGACCGCCGAGAAGAGTCCCGGCAATGCATGACCCAATGCGACGCCTGCGGCGATGCAGAGGATGACCCAGAGGGTCAGATATCTTTCGAAGATGCTCATGGACGCTTTCGGCTCGGAATGTTCGGGGTGGTTGTGGTATCACCTCTCGTCGGCAGCGGGCTGCTAGAGACGCCAGCGAAGGCTTGGGCCGTCCTTTGTGGCCTACGCCAGTCGAATTCGTTTCCAGCGCCTCGGCTGCCGACGGCGGGCGAATGCATCACATCTCGCCGTCCGACCGCGTCAGGCACGGGATCGCTCCTTCGCCTTGGCTTTCGCCTTGGGTGGCGCGCAGCAGGACGAAAGCTGCTCGATCACCGGCGCGCAGAACTCGGCACGTCCGCCGCAGCAGTCCTGGAGCATGAAAAGGATGATGGCCTGCAGCGCGGAGATCTCGGCGCGATAGACGATCGAGCGGCTGCGGCGCTCGCTCACGACGAGCCCGGCCCTCGCCAGGATCGACAGATGCGCCGAGAGCGTGTTCTGCGGAACTTCGAGGAGCCGCGCCAGGTCGCCGGCCGGGAGACCCTCCGGTTCGTGCTGGACCAGAGTACGGAACGCTTGAAGCCGGGTGCCTTGGGCGAGCGCGGCGAGCGCGAGGACTGCTTGTTCGTTTTCCATATATCCAGACTTACGGAAATAAAGGAGCGCGTCAACCCCGCATCGGTGATAATTTCGAATATTCTAGAAATACGGTTGACTGACTGGGGCGGCGAGCTCATCTTGCCCGCATGAAGATCGAAGACGCAGCGGCCAGGCTCGAAGCGCTCGGCAACCCAACCCGCCTCCGGATCTACCGCGCGTTGGTTCGCGCCGGCCAGGCCGGGATGCCGGTCGGCCGTCTGCAGGAGAGGCTCAAGATTCCGGCCTCGACGCTCTCACATCACATCAAGGCGCTGGTGGCGGTCGATCTGATCTCGCAGGTCCGGGAATCGACGACGCTCGTCTGCCACGCGCAGTACGCCAACATGCAGGGGCTGGTCGATTTCCTGGTCGCGGAGTGCTGCGCGGACGAGAAATGCGCGGATACGCAGTCGGCCGCCTGATCGGGCTTCGCGCGTAATTTCGGTGATACTAGAAGGATCGGAGAATAACATGTCGAAGACCGTAGCGATCATCGGGGCCGGCCCCGTGGGACTGGCGGCGGCGGCTCACGTCATGGAGCGCGGCATGATGCCGATCGTGCTGGAAGCCGGCCATACCGCCGGCGCCTCCGTGCGCGAGTGGGGGCACGTGCAGCTCTTCTCGCCCTGGGAATACAATATCGACAAGGCTGCGGCCCGCCTGCTCGAGCCGACGGGCTGGAACTCTCCAGACCCGCGCGTCTATCCGACGGGAGCGGAGCTCATCGAGCGCTATATCGAGCCCCTCGCCACGCGAACCCCGCTGCGGGACGTGATCCGGACGGCGAGCAGGGTCGAGGCCATCGGTCGGGTCGGTTTCGACAAGGCCAAGTCCGCCGGCCGGGAAACGGCGCCGTTCGAGATCAGGTACCGGAACGGCAAGGGGCCGGAGACCCTCCTCGCCGATGCGGTGATCGACGCATCCGGATCCTGGTCGTCGCCGAACCCGGCCGGCGCGAACGGGCTTCCCGCGGCCGGCGAACGCGAGTTCGCAGACCGGATCGCCTACGGAATGCCGGACGTGCGCGGAACTGCGCGCGGGCGCTACGCCGGCAAAGCGGTGGCGGTGCTCGGCGCGGGGCACTCGGCGATGGGCACCCTGACGGAGCTCGCGCACCTTCGCGCGGACGTCCCCGGTACGCGGGTTATCTGGCTGTTGCGCGGGAACGACCCTTCCAAATCCTACGGGGGCGGAGCGAACGACAAGCTGGCCGCCCGCGGCGAGCTGGGCACGACCTTCGCTTCGATGGTCGCGTCAGGCCGGATCGAGCTTGAGCAAGGATTCGCGGTCTCGCACGTGACCTCATCCGGAGACCGCCTGCGCATCGGAGCCGGGTCCGCTTGCTGCGGCCGGCACGTGGTCGTGGACGAACTCGTCGTCGCGACCGGCTTCCGTCCGGACCTGTCGTTCCTGAGCGAACTGAGGATCCGCCTGGATCCCGCGATCGAGGCGCCCGTCGCGCTCGCGCCGCTGATCGATCCCAACGAGCACTCCTGCGGAACGGTAAGGCCTCACGGCGCGCGCGAACTCGCGCAGGACGATCCGGGGCTCTACATCGCCGGCATGAAATCGTACGGTCGGGCACCGACCTTCCTCATGGCGACCGGCTACGAACAGGTCCGCTCGATCGCCGCGGACATCGCCGGCGACCGTGCCGCAGCCGAGCGGGTCGAACTCGAGCTACCCGAGACCGGCGTCTGCACGCGCGGGGGCGTCGAGAGCGGCGTCGCTGAGGCAACGTCGTGCTGCGGGACACCGGCCCCGGCCCCCTCCACCGGTTGTTGCGGTCCGCGTCCATGACTGCCGTCCGATCATCGATCGGAGGCACCGAACCTTCACGGTCGTTCCGCGAATGAGGCGGCGCGGCAATCTTCAGGGGAAGCCTGCCATCTTGGCTATGTGCGTCGGCCAGTTGGGCAACCTGCTGCCGCATGTCGCCGTACCATCGATACTGGCGCAATTTCTGATCACGGAATGGGGCCTGACCGGCACGTCCGCGGGCTTGCTCGCCGGGAGCTTCGCGGCCGGCTACATGCTGGCCGTCCCGGTGTTGTCCACGCTGACCGACAGGATCGACGCGCGTCTGATCCTGATCGCTGGCTCGGCGCTCAGCTCGGTCGCGACGGTCGCCTTCGGAATCTTCGCGAACGGCTTCTGGTCGGGAGCGGCACTCTGGGCCTTGGCTGGGATCGGCTTCGCCGGCGCCTACATGCCCGGCCTGAAGGCCCTGACAGACCGGCTTGAACCCGGCGACTCCTCGCGCGCGGTCACCCTCTACACGTCGAGCTTCTCGCTCGGCGTCGGGCTGTCGTTTCTGGTCTCGCAGATCGTGGCGGAGCAATTCGGCTGGCGCGCCGCATTTTACATCACCGCTCTCGGACCTTTGGTGATGATGGCCGTCTGCCTGTCCCTGACGCCCGTCACGCCCAAGGCCACCACCACCAAGTTGCTCGCGTTCGGACCGGTGCTGCGGAACAAGCCCGCCATGGGCTACGTGCTCGGCTACGGAGCGCACTGCTTCGAGCTCTACGGCATCCGGACCTGGCTCGTCGCCTTCTGGACATTCGTCGTCGCGCACAACGGCGGCGCCGGCGTCCTGACGCCGGTTGCCGTGAGCTTCGGATTCTCCCTCCTGGCGATGCCTTCCAGCATCATCGGGAACGAACTCGCGATCCGATTCGGCCGCCACCGCGCGGTCTCGGTCGTCATGATCGTGTCGGCTTGCGTTGGGCTGTCCATCGGCGCGCTTGCCGGGGCTTCGCCCTATGCCTTGCTTCCCCTCCTCATCCTGTACGCGATCACCGTGCCGGCCGATTCCGGCGCGCTGACCGCAGGCATGGCGATGTCCGCTCTTCCGGAGAGTAGGGGCGCGACCATGGCCGTCCATTCGACCGTCGGCTTCGGACTGTCCGCGCTCGGGGCGTGGTGCGTTGGAGCCGCGCTCGACGCGTCCGGAGGTCCCAACGTGCCGTCCGCGTGGTTCGCGGCATTCGCGGTGCTCGCCGCCGGAATTCTTATCGGTCCGCTGGCATTGAGATGGTCGCGAGCCGCTCTAATCCCGACGACATCGTCTCGCGATATGGACTCCATGAAATGACCGATCGCCAGCTTCCCATCATCCTGTCGCTCGGAACGACGCAGACGCTGGCCTGGGCATCCAGCTACTATCTGCCGGCCATCCTCGCCGATCCCATCGCGCGGGATCTCGGCATATCGAGCAACTGGTTCTTCGCGGCATTCTCCGCGTCGCTCGTCATTTCAGGATTGCTCGGACCCCGTGTCGGCCGACAGATCGACCGCGTCGGCGGCAGGCAGGTCCTGTGCGCCTCCAACCTGCTGTTTGCCGGCGGCCTCGCGTTGCTCGGGCTGACATCCTCGTTGTGGATGCTCGGCCTCGCCTGGTTGCTGCTCGGTATCGGAATGGGACTCGGTCTCTACGATGCGGCGTTCGGCGCCCTCGGGCGCATCTTCGGAGACAAGGCCCGGCGCCCGATCACCGGCATCACGCTTCTCGCTGGGTTCGCCAGCACGATCGGATGGCCGTTGAGCACGCTGTCGATACGATCGGATGGCGCGGTACCTGCTTCGCATGGGCCGCTGCGCATATCGCGATCGGCCTGTCGCTCAACATGCTCTTCCTTCCGAAGACCGAGCGTGTGGTCCGCAGCGAGGCGGAGGCGCCGGCTACAAAGCCGCACGTCGCGATCGACGGCACGATGATCCTGCTGTCCTTCGCGTTCGCCGCGGCTTGGACCGTCACGTCGGCGATGGCCGCGCACCTCCCCCGGATCGTCGAGAGCTTCGGAGCCACTCCCGCTCAGGCCGTCTTCGCGGGAATGATGATCGGACCCGCACAGGTGGCCGCACGCATCGTCGAGGCGGGGCTGCTGAACCGCTTCCATCCGCTCTTCTCGACGAGCCTCGCCTGCATCACGCATCCGATCGGGGCCGGCGTCATAGCCCTGTTCGGAGGAGGAGCGGCCGCGGCATTCGCGCTTCTGCACGGTGCCGGCAACGGCATCCTGACGATCGCCAGAGGCACCCTGCCTCTCTCGATCTTCGGGCCGGAGAACTACGGCTATCGGCTCGGGCTGCTCGGGGCGCCGTCGCGCATCTGCCAGGCCCTCGCTCCCGTCGCGTTCGGCGTGCTGATCGAGATCATGAGCGGGCGGGTGCTGATCATCACCTCGCTGTTGAGCCTCGCCGCACTGTCCGCCCTTCTCCTGCTGTCGAAGCGTCCCCGCCCCGCCGGCGAGACGGCCGCAGCACGCGCGGGCTGAACATGGTCGCGGCGATCGATGCCCAAGGCCGGACCCATGGAGCTTGCCTTCAGGCTGCCTGAAATAAGGCCCGGGCCGGTGGCGCGGCGAGATTCTCGGACGCTGCACCGTCAATTTCGGGCACATCGTCCAGCCCGGCGAGCCGCGTCGGTCGGTCGAGTTCACCTACATGGTCATGCCGGCTGCGTTCACCGGCCCCGGCAAGAGGTTCGTGTGGCCAGGCGTGGTCATGATCTTCGCTCCGACACCATGCAGCCCGAAACGCCGGATTCGGGCTACCTGTTCGCGACGGAACGCCTGCCCTCGCTGCACGTGTCGCTCTCGGTCACGCGCGCGCAGTTCTCCGACATGTTGCCGAGGCTAGAGGCCGGACGGCTCAAGGATTTCCGTTTCGCCGTCGAGCCGAAGGTCGAGGAAACCTGGCCGATCTCCAGTTGGGGGATGTCCACGGACGCGAGCGATGAAGCGATCTGATCGAAGGGCTTGCAACCTTCGACTAGCGTGCGGCCTCGATCTGACGTTGGTCTGTCGAATATTCGGCCCACGCTTGTCGCAGTATCTGGAACGACGACGTGAGGAAGATACCCGCCATTACGGCGGCGACTGCCAAGTCGGGCCACGCACTGGAAGAACCCCAGACGCCCAGCGCAGCGAACATGACGATGACGTTCCCTATCGCGTCGTTGCGCGAGCAAAGCCAGACCGAGCGGACGTTGGCGTCGCCGTCCTTGTAGCGCATCAGCAGGAGCACCGAAGCGAGGTTGGCCGTCAGTGCCAACATGCCGATGCCGCCCATGACCTCGGCACTGGGGATGCCCAAGATGAGCGTGTTGTAAACGGTTGATCCGAAGACCCACAGCGCCATGATGCTGAGCGAGAGCCCCTTGAAAAGTGCCGCCATCGACCGCGTCGGGACACTCGATCCAATGACTGCGAGGCTCAGACCGTAAGTGATCGTATCACCGAGGAAGTCCAGGGCGTCCGCCTTCAAGGCCTGTGAGCCGGCAAGCTGTCCGGCAGCCATTTCAACGAGAAACATGACGCCGTTGATGGCTATCACTGTCCAGAGGACGCGCTTGTAGCGCGGGTCTACGCCATCGAAGACCGGCATGCCGCCAGAGCACCCGCAGGCTTGCGATCCGCAAGAACTCTCCATGGACGGCTTCGGAGCCTCTTTCGCGAAGTCGATCGGCGGTGGTTGGCAGCAGCTATCGCTGGAGCAGCAGTTGGACATCGGTCTTCCCTTCGAAACGCCATAAGCGTACAACCTCTAGCGACTAGAGGTTCAAGGAAAAAATGAACTACGGGATCGGAGAAGCGTCGCGGGCGACGGGTATCAAGGTGCCAACCATCCGCTACTACGAAGGGGTCGGATTGCTGTCCCCTCCGACGAGAAGCGAGGGAAAGCAGAGGCGCTATCAACCCGCGGACATCGCACGGCTGAACTTCATTCGCCACGCGCGCGATCTCGGCTTCGAGATCGGCGATATTCGAGAGCTCCTGACGCTCAGCACGCGGCCCGATCAGTCGTGCGATCAAGTCGACGTCATCACGCGCCGCCATCTGTCCGATGTGGAGCGGCGCATCGCCCAGCTCTCGGCTCTCCGTGTCGAACTGCTTCGGATGGTGAACGAGTGCACACACGGTAGAATCTACGAATGCCGAGTCATCGAATCCATTCAGGAAGCAGGTGGCGCATAGGTCTTCG
>CALRZK010000036.1:0-11245 GCA_943372615.1 Bradyrhizobium ivorense
CAGAACTACATGTGAATTCGCGTGTGGGTATACTTGTAGTCGCCCCGAAGTTGAGTAATTCTCGACAAGGGGTTGAGTATGAAACGCGTTACCGATTTCATTGCCTTGGACGTCGAGACAGCCAATGCGGATGTGGGCAGTATTTGCTCCATCGGCCTGGTGCATTTTCGTGCCGGTCAAGTCTTCAAGTCACTATCGATCCTCGTCGACCCGCAGGGGCCTTTCGATCCCGGAAATGTTGCCATTCACGGCATTCGCGCCGAGGATGTGATCGGCAAGCCAACGATGGCGCAGGTCTTTCCGGTTCTGGCGCAGTCGCTGAACGGGACAATCGTTACCCATCACAGTTCATTCGATCGTCGCGCCTTGGCGAGCGCGGCGGCGCGCTGTGGTGCTGCAGAGCTGGAGTGTTTCTGGCTCGACACGCTGGCGGTTGCGCGGCGCGCTTGGCGCGAACTCATTGACGCCGGCGGTTTTGGTCTCGCCAATCTCAGCCGGACCTTCGAGATCAAATTTCGCCATCACGAGGCGGAAGAGGATGCGCGGGCATGCGGCTTGATCATGCTCAAGGCTCTCGAGGATTCCGGGCTTGATCTGGAGCATTGGCTCGATCTGGTGGCGCAGGCGCCGAGATCGGTTTTCCGCGGAGCGCCAAAAGTCATCGTACCTCGCAAAGACGAGGCCTTCGCGCGTTACGCGCAGCCGGGCGAAAGCAATGGGCGGCTCATGGGTGAAACGATTGTGTTCACGGGCTTCCTGCAAATGCACCGCAGCGAGGCGGCTCACCTGGCCGTGAAGGCAGGCTGCAACGTCGTCGATACGGTCAGCGGAAAGGTGACTGTGCTGGTCGTCGGCGACCAGGACCTCAGGCTGACACGCGGGAATGTGAAGAGCAGAAAACACCGCAAGGTCGAAGAAATGATCGCGGCCGGCTCGGCGGTGCGTATCGTCGGCGAAAGCGAGTTTCTGCAGATGGTGGGGTAGCCCACAAGACGTTACTGGCCGCCCAACTGAGCCGACAGGCGATCCATGGCATCACCGACCATGCGCCAGTCATCCAGCCAGGCGCGCGGGAAGCGGAAGGTGAGATCGGCGCCGCCGACGCGGCGTTCACTCATGCACATGCCAGGCGTCGCGCCATCCCGTGTGCAGCGCGTGACCAGTGTCGGCGCGCTTCCGAGAAACAGATCTTCCTTCGCGTAGGGCGTATTGTCGTAGAAGGGCTGGATGGTCAGGCCGTCGGCGCTGCGTGACGCCTGATCCGCATAGAGCGGGTAGATCGTGCGCAGCCGTGCATCCGGCGCCGTCGCATTGTGATGCGCCGAGATCGACAGGAAGATGCGATCGATCGGCTGCACGTGCTCATCGAAAGTTTCAGCCGTCACATGGCGAGGCGCTTCGCTGGCTTCGAGCGAAGGATAGACGTAGCTGAGGTCAACGCGCTCTTGCGGCCCCGAATGCTTCTGCACCTTGCGGCGGAACGCATGCGTCGGGACGTTGAACAGCGTGGAGCCGACGCTCACCGGAATGCGATCGGGATCGCCGGGCTTCTGGCTCTGCCATGTC
The DNA here is from genome assembly GCA_943372615.1 of Bradyrhizobium ivorense. Classification (GTDB taxonomy): domain Bacteria; phylum Pseudomonadota; class Alphaproteobacteria; order Rhizobiales; family Xanthobacteraceae; genus Tardiphaga; species Tardiphaga ivorense_A. The sequence goes on from CALRZK010000036.1 coordinate 1,567, forward strand.
GGCCACAGCAGATAAGCGACCACGGCAACGGCAGGGGCGGCGAAACCCAGACCAAACAAGGTCGGTACGAGATTGCTGTGACGGCGCTGGCGGCGGCGTGGCCGGCTCGTCGGGTGTGTCGGGAACAGCAGGGACATGCGCGCGTAAGCAACTACCACTCAACCAGACCCGTGGCTTCTCCACGGGCGAATCAACTGGTCGAACATGCCCTTGAATGGTTAACGCCTCGCTGTTCGCTGGGTGGAACCCGCGTAGCTACGTATGGCACGTAAAATTGAAGAATGCGCGTTAACGATTTTTTAACGTAACTGTGGCGTTCGGTCGCAATATGGTGCATTGCAAGAGAGAACATTCAATTGCCGTAGAAAATTTTCTTATGACCCCGATTGCTCTCAACTGTTTCATTCAGCTCGCCATCGGCTTTGCCATCGCTGGTGCCATTGCGAGCGCCTATCAGGCTTTCGTCAGTCGGCCGCCGAGCTTCGCACTGCTTCAGCAGGGGCCGACGCCGGAAGGCTTTGCGGCCGTGCCACTGCTGGTCTTCACCGCGCCCTTCATCATCATGCGCAACACGCTGCGTTCCGGTACGCCGGAGCCCCAGCGCATTCAGTTCGTGATGATCGCGACTGTGCTCGCCGGTTTCTGGAGCTTGATGTCCGGCACCTTCATCGTGCTGACGCTGCAGGCCCTCGGCATTCTCTCCTGAACCACGGCTCTGCGTGAGCGCGGACTGGTCTCCGCACACGGCTTCATGGCAGTGTGATCCGCATAGGGAGACTACGCACTCATGGCAATTTACGAACTCGACGGGCAGGGCCCGGACCTTCCGGCCGACGGAAATTACTTCATCGCCGACACCGCCGATGTGATCGGCAAGATCCGCCTGAAATCGCAGGCCAGCGTCTGGTTCGGCGCGGTGTTACGCGGAGACAATGAATGGATCGAGATCGGCGGAGGCTCGAATGTGCAGGACAACTGCACCTGCCACACCGATAAGGGTTTTCCGCTCACCATCGGCAAGAACTGCACTGTCGGTCACAATGTGATCCTGCACGGCTGCACGATCGAAGACGGCGCTCTGGTCGGCATGGGCTCGATCGTGATGAACGGCGCGCGTATCGGCAAGAACAGCATTGTCGGCGCCGGCTCGGTGATTACCGAGGGCAAGGAATTTCCGGAGAACTCGCTGATCATCGGTTCACCTGCGCGCGTGATCCGTACGCTGTCGCCGGAGCAGGTCGCTGCCATGGGCAGCGCTGCGCGCTTCTATGCAGCCAACGGCCCGCGCTTCAAGCAGGGCATGAAGAAGATCGGCTGAGCCGATCAAGGTCGGAAGGCTAGGTGCCTTCCGACTCCTGCGCTTGCAGGGCGCTGGCCACGCGCTCGTGACCCGCGCTCCACAGCGCAAATTCCTCGGTACCGTCTTGATAGGGATTGGCTTCCGCAGGGATGTTCTTCTGCGCAGCGCTCTCACCCTCGACGAACGGATCTTTTTGCGGCTCGTTTGGCATGGGGGCGCTTCCTTCTTGACGAGGGGGTGGTCGTACGCACTGCAGTCCGTCGCGTCGATGCGGTTTTGCCTGCGTGCTTGACGCTTTTGCGCAGCGCATCTTTCAGATCGATCGGCACGCCGTGCTTTTTCAGGAGATCGGCAAAGGCCTCGTCTGCCAATTCCTGGATGGTCGCCATGCGATCGCGGCCCAGCTGCACAAGCTTGTCCAGCGTGTCGTCGTCGAAGCCGATCAGTTTCCGCATGACATGTTTCCATCCGACGCGAGGTCAAGCACCGCGTCTCGGATTCGTTCCAGCTGCGGGAACTGGTGCGTCCAACTGTCGTTGCCCTCGAAAGGGAGAACACCATGGTTCACGCATCGAAATTCATCGCCGCCGCCGCCGCTGTCTTGTTGCTGTCCTCGACCGCTGTGTTCGCACAGAGCGGTGGCGCAGGTGGTGGTGCGACAGGCGGTGCTGCAGGCACCAATAGCGCCGGCACGGCCAATTCGAGCGGCGGCCGCGCTCCCGCAGGCATCACCACTGGCGCCAGCGGCACCGGGCAGTCCTATGATGGCAAGCCGACCACAGGCAACGATCTGGTCGATAAGCAGGATCGCGAAGTCGATCGCAAGGTGAAGAACATCTGCAAGGGCTGTTGATCGCGGCGAGGACTGTGTCCTTCAGCATTGGCAAACCATGCACTCCGGTCGCGAACAAGTGACGGTGTTTGAATTTCGAAAAGCCTGCGTAAAGGGTTAAATAGCTACCAGTGAAGGCGCGGAGTGCGCCGAGGAGAGTAGCAATGTTACGCAAGGCAGTGTTTGGAATGGTGGCGGTCGCGGCCGTCGCGCTCGCCATGCCAACGATGGCATCGGCCCGTGGCGGCCATGGCGGTGGCGGCTTCCACGGTGGTGGTTTTCATGGCGGTGGTTTCCGCGGTGGCGGCTTTCATGGCGGTTTCTACCGCGGCGGATTTTACCGGGGTGCAGGCTTTGGTTTTGGGCTGGGTTATCCCGGCTATTACGGCTACGGCGCGTATTACGGATATGGCTACGGCTATCCCTCGATCTATCGCTATGAGGATCTGGGCGGCTGCCGTCTGGCCAATCAGCGGATTCGCACTTCGAAGGGCTGGCGAGTTCGCCGCGTCGAAGTCTGCGAATAATCGCGCATAGCCCGACAGGCGCAATGGCCCGTATGCGTTTTCCGTAGAGGAGCGCTTCCCGTGGGCTGCTTTCACGGGTGGGCGATGCATGATACTAAAGTCGTAACCGGGCGATGCGGCGGTAATTTATGCTGCGCATCGTTTCGGGGCAGCTCGGCCTGATGAGCACGAGGGGACGTCAGGTCGGCTGGTTCGTCAATTGCGAGTTTCGATTTGCAAGCCCGGGCACGAGATCATGACCTTCGACATTTCCCACCTCACGCTGTTCTTCATGGCCACCGTTTGCGCGCTCGCCATGGCCTTCGTCTGGATGTTCTGCGAGCTGGAACGCCGCTTCGGCCAGCGCATCACGGCAGCTGCGCTGGTGCGCTTCGGCCATCGTCCAGATGGTACGATTGATCGTCGCAATTCTGTTCGCGACTGATCTGCGAGCGCAGATGAGGCTGTGGAAACGATCTGAAGCAAGGCAATAATCCGATACGCGGCAGCAGACGGTGTCGTCGGCTCGCGAAGAGAGTTGGAGTGCGCCTTGCTCAATGCCTATCGGAACAACGGGCCCCATTGGTACGGCGAACAGGGGCTCTCGGACGGCGTCATCTGGATCGATCTCATCGATCCGACCGACGAGGAAAAGCGCTCCGTTGAAAAGCTGCTCAAGATCAAAGTGCCTGATCAAGATGCGCTCTCCGCGATCGAAACCTCGAGCCGGCTCATCCTGCAGAAGAATGCGCTCTATCTCAGCTCGCCGGCCGTGAAGCTCGGCGAGCATGGCGAGGCGGAACTGACGCCTGTGGGCTTCATCATCAGCGAGCGAGCGCTCGTGACCATTCGTTTCTCCGCCCTTCCGACATTCGACGCTGCGATCGAGCGGGTCGGATCGGATGATGACCTGCAGACCGGCATGTGCGTGTTCACTGCCATTCTTGAAGCGATCGTCGATCGCGGCGCGGATGTGCTCGAACGCCTTGGCGGCGAAACCGACCGACTGTCGCGATCCGTTTTCAAGGGCGGATTGAATGGGCAAAAGAACCCGATGCGGGCAACGAAGCGGCTTCGCGAAGCTTTGGCCAATATCGGCGTTCTGGCGGATCGCCTTGCGATGACGCGTGACGTCTTCCTGGGCGCCGGGCGCGTTGCATCATTTGCCGATGACGTGGCGCAGGATTGGATCACGGCGAACTCGAAGCGTCGACTGGCCGCTGTCATCAAGGATGTGGCGTCGCTCAGCGATTACGAGACGCGCATATCGGACAAGATCCAGTTGTTGCTGGATGCGGTGCTCGGCTTCATCAACATCGAGCAGAACAATCTGTTCAAGATCCTGACCATCGTGTCCGTGGTGGGCGTACCGCCCACGCTGCTCGCAGGCATCTGGGGAATGAACTTCAAATTCATGCCGGAGCTGGAATGGGCCTGGGGCTACGCCTTCGCATGGGCGGCGATCGTTGCCAGCGCCTTGTTGCCCATCGCTTGGTTCAAGGCCCGCGGCTGGTTCGACTGACCCTGCGATTGAAGCAGCCCTGCATCTAAAAAGTTGCGGCCAGCTCTTGGGGGAGAGCTGGCCGCGCGCGATCCGGTCTGGGACGGGGAGGGGTGGGGATGTGACCGGGTCGCGTGTCTCCAATTTCTGTTGTGATCAGCGAGCGCTGGCAGTCGCCGTGGCCGGGCGGTTGTCACCGAGCGAGACCCACTGGTTCGGATCGCTCTGCGACTGACGCTTGACGAAGCGGTAGCCGGTCTCGGTCCAGGCGAGCACGTTCTCGTTCTGATTATCGAGCACGTATTCGCCCTTGTCGGTCTTCACGGTGAGCACGGCATGGCCGTCGCCCTTCTTGTCGCGCACCACGGTGATCAGCAGTGCTTCACGCGGCCAGCCGGCCTCGATCAGCATCTTGCGCTTCAGCAAGACGTAGTCTTCGCAATCGCCGTAGCCGTCGTCGGGCAGCGACCACTTCTCGATCACGCCCCAATGATCCATGTCGGTGATCGGCTTGATCGTCTCGTTGACCCAACGATTGACGCGCACCAGATCCTTCCACGCCGTCTGTGTGATCACGATGTCGCGTGGCTGCGTGGCTCCACCGCGGCATTCGCCCGGATTCTCCGAGCAGAATTCGACCCAACCAATCGGCGCACGTGTGGTGTCGCCGAGACTTGCATAAAGTTTTTCGCCAGCCGCGTGTGCTGTCGCAGAAAGTCCGCACAGGATTGCCGCAACGACAAATCCAGTGATACGCCCCTTGTTACCAGCCATTGTGGCCCCCGTTTTTGTTGGGACCAACTTGGCAGGAAGGATTTTCGTCGCCGCTAAGTCGCCGAAGTGCAATTGAGACGACTACAATTCAAATGCGCGGCGTAATTGATTCAAATTTGATGCAATCGAGTTTGCCTCAAATTTCGCGCGTTAATCGCCGAAATGCTGGAAAACAAGGAACCGCGCGCGCGGGTCTTCGCTTGCGTTAACCGCAGCGATTAACCTGTGAGTATGCGCGCGGTATCTGCTGGCGCCGATAGCGCACTCACAACACTGCAAAAATGGGATTTGGTGCGCTGTCGCGTTTACCGCGCGTTGACGCTGTCTTCCAACGTCTCCGGAGACTGCTCATGCGCGAACTCCAGCGCGAAGCCTTCTTCGAGGTGACGGACGACGCGCGCGGAGATGCGGCCGAGCATGACCTGGGCATTCAGCGGCGGTCGCTTCTCCGCCGCGATGGCAGCGCCGGACAGCGACAGGTCGATGATGCGGACATTCATCTGGATGCCGTCCTCGAGGGTGAGGACCACGATCGGGTTGCGCGGCACGATACGGTCGTGGCGGCGGTCTTCCGGCAGATTGAGGATGTCGCGATTGGCGAGCCAGGTCAGCTGCGCCGCCAGCTTGTCGCGCTTGCGCGGGGTCGCGCCCACGGTCATCGCAAAGCCGTTGTCGATAATGCGCGTGATTTTGCCTTCGACGCGGCCGATATGGTCGAGATAGGCGATGACACGGTCACCGACCTGGCCGATGCCCGGACCCAGCAGCGCCAGGCCGCCGGGGGACATGTTGATGACCTGGCACGGGAATTCGCGGCGATCCGGCAGCATGTAGCGGCCGAGAAGATGGACTTTCACGCGCTGGAAGCGTCGCCGTTCTTCTGGGGAAGGAAGAATCGATTTGGTCTGGGCGAGCGCCATCGGTGTCAGGCCGGTCCTGCGGAGAAATTTGCACCGACCGTAAGGTGCGCAAGGTTAATGCGCCGTTACAAATACCGCTTTTCCGCAACCATCTGGGGTAGCTCTCAGCTGCGATCACGCAGAGGTCGTCAGCTCACGCCTTCATATACCATCAGGCCGCGGGCAGCCTGCAGCTTGCGCATGACGCGCGGCGCAAAGCGCTGTGGCTGATGCGCGAGATAGCGATAGGAGGTGATCTGCATCGGCCCCAGCCGGCCGTTGAAGGGCGTCATCGGCGCCAAGAGGCCGGTGAGGCTGATGGGCGTATGCGCGCGCGTGGCGAAGGGCAGCAGCAGCAGTTCCAGATGCGCCTTGTCGCCGCTTTCGGTGTGAGCCGTGATACCGGCCACGGCGACCAGCAGCTCTTCGGAGACGACGGTGACCATCTCCTCGATCTCGCTGCGACCGGTGAGGCTGAACAGTTCGGGGAACGGCTTGTCCTTCAGGTCACGGCCGAGCAAGGCACAAACTCTGGTGCCGGCCACGCGGAACGGGAAATTGGCCGCCTTGTCGTAGCCCAGCACGAAAATATCGCCGAGCAGCTCGCGCATGGGGCCCGGTTCGATCTCGCTCCGATCGGGCGCGCGCGCAAAACCGCGCTTTTCGTCCCAATAGGCGAAGAACTTCCGGCTCGATGGATGTTTCATGCGCGCTGATCCTGACCCGGCCAGCTGGCGAACAGGGACAAGTCTGTCCCGAATCCATCCAAATCCGACCGCTATATGTTGTGCAGACGGGTCATTGCAGCGTCCATGCCGAAACGGCGTTTTCCACTGAGTCGGAGTCTCATTCCGCCGTTAACGTTATCTTCACCATATTCTTGCGGTTCGGGGGACAACTTGTATTCTGTGCGCACTCCAGAGCGGAGCGGGCTGTCTCCAGCGGTTCGTTTCGCGCGCTTCGATACACAGGGTTGTCGTCAAACAAGACGGTCACCGCGCGGGGAGGGGTGGGGATGTCGGCCTTGCGGTCGATACATGTCGCCCGGCGCGAGAAGATCGATCAGACCAGGGAGAGCCTTTCTCAGGGGCTCTCCCTTTTTCTTTGCGCGATCGCCGTCAGGTCGGTTTCGGCACGATGACGGTGACGCTGAGGCCGCCGAGCGACGAGCGCTCCAGTTCGATCCGTCCACGATAGGCCTCGGCGAGATCGCGGGTGATGGCGAGGCCAAAGCCCGTGCCGGGCGCCGTTTCGTCCCAGCGCTGTCCGCGTCCAATGCTCTGCATCTGCTCGGCCTGCAGGCCGGGACCATCGTCCTCGACGCGCAGCAGGATCTGATCGTCGTTTCGCAGCGCGGTGAGCCGCACGCGCGTCGCCGCCCATTTGCGCGCGTTGTCGAGCAGGTTGGCGAGGATCTCGGTGAGGTCGCCGTCATCGCCCGGAAAGCTGACATCAGCAGAAATCTCGCAATCCCATTGCAGTCCGCGGTCATCCGGCAAGCGGCGCAGTGCGCGGACGATCTTGTCGGCCACAGGTGTGACCGGAATGGCGCCGCGGCTCATCGCAGCCGAAACGCCTGCGCGCGCACGAGCAAGGACGCGATCGACCTGCTTGCCCATCAGCAAGATCTGTTCGTCGATGGGATCGGCGAGCTCGTTACGATCGTCGTGCCGTGCCTGTCTGGCGACGGCGCCGAGCACTGCAAGCGGCGTCTTCAATCCGTGGGCGAGGTCGGCAGCATGGGTCTTGGCGCGCTCAAGCGCTGCATCCTGAAAAGCGATCAGGCGATTGAGGTCGTCCACCACCGGCTGGACTTCATCGGGAAAGCGGCCATCGAGCGCGCGGCTGTTGCCGGAATGAATGCGCCGCAGCCCGCGCCCCAACTCATCGAACGGTCGCAGCGCGAGACGGATGAAGATCGACATCGCAATGATGAGGAGAATGCCGAGCGCGCCAAGCGAGAGCACCAACAGCCTGAACAGATATTGCTGGGATTTGGCAAGATCGGTCCGGTCCAATGCCGCGACGATCTGAAGGCGCGCATCCGCGCCTGATCGCGATGTCACGGAAATCGTCTGGACGACGGCCAATAGGCTCGCATGATCCGGACCGATGAGATCCGTGACCCAGCGCCTGTCGCCGTGCCGTTCTTCGGGGACAGTCAGCGAAAAGTCCCACAGCGAGCGTGAGCGTGCGCGGTTCTCGCCGTGGCTGATCTGCCAATACAGACCGCCATACGGCGTCTCGAAACGCGGATCTGACAATGGTGTTTCGAGCGACGGCGTGCCGCTCGCATCCACGCGCACCTGTGCTGCGATCGAAACGACGATCTGACCGAGTTCGGCCGCAGCGCGGCTTTCGATTTCCCGATTGAAGATGGTGCGAAGGCCGAATGCCGCGAGGCCAAGCGCGATGACAATCGCAAGCGCCGCTGCACAACTGAGCCGGAATGAGAGCGAGCGCGTATTCACGATGGCGCCGCCGGAATGCAGTAGCCACGGCCGCGATGGGTCTCGATCAACGGAAAACCAAGTTTCTTGCGCAGTCGGGCGACGATCGCCTCGACGGCATTGATATCGCGATCGGTATCGCCGGCATGGATGTGTTCGAGCAATTCGCCTTGCGACATGGTGCGCCCGCGATGCAGCAGCAGATAAGCGAGCAGGCGATATTCCATCGCCGTCAGCGCCAGCGAGCGGCCATCAATGGTCGCAGTCTGCGATCTTGTATCGAGTTCAAGCGGTCCAGCCTTGATGAGCGCTGATGCCTGTCCGGCGGCCCGACGGGTGATCGCGCGCAGACGTGCCAGCAATTCCTCCATCTGGAATGGTTTGGCCAGATAGTCGTCGGCGCCGGCATCGATGCCTTCCACCTTGTCGCGCCAGCCATCGCGCGCGGTCAGCACCAGCACTGGCGTGACGATGCCCGCCTCACGCAGACGCCGCAGCACAGAGAGCCCGTCGAGGCGGGGCAGGCCGAGATCGAGCACGATCGCGTCGTAGTCTTCGGTCTCGCCCTTGAACCAAGCCTCGTTGCCGTCAGCGACGGTGTCCACGGCATAGTTCGCCGCTTCCAGTCCACGGCAGATATCTGCGGCGATGCGCAGTTCGTCCTCTACCACCAGGATGCGCATGGTTCAGTCGATCTTGATGACCGCAAGGGTCTGCGCATTGATTTCGATCTCGCGTCGCTTGCCGGAGTCGGTGAGTACCTTGATCTCATAGATCCAGATTCCATCGTCGCGATCGAGTTCGACCTTGATCACCTCGCCGGGCAGTTTTTCGCGTGCGACCGCCAGTACGTCGGTTAGCGGGCGAATTTCGCCGCTCTTGAGCGCTTGCAGCGCACAGTCTTGTTCCTTTTTGCAATTGGCTTCGTCGTCCTTTGCAACGGCCACAAGCGTGTTGCCGCCACCGGCGATCAGCGCGGCGAGCACGCTGGCGATCAGCAATGCGTTGCGGGTGATGATGCTGGCGCGCATGGTCATCGCGTGCTCCGGGTCATGGCGTCTCGTTGCTTATCCAGCCAGCGCGGATTCGCGCATGCGCGTTGCCGGCTGCTTGGGTGATTCATCATCGGTTTCGCCGGCTGGCGCACTCTGTGCGTCGAGCCGCTTGCGTGATTTTGCTGTAGCGTGGCCTCCGCCTGCCGGGGCCGTCAAGCCGGCGACGGCACAAACCAAATTCATCACGATCACGAACGTGTCGAAGGGCAATTCCACCGCTGCCATCAGTGGCAGCGTGACGGCGAGCAGGAACATGGCGGGCATCATGGGACATCTCCGGTCGGTTGAATTGCCCCGAACCTACCGATGCCTCGCTGACGGCTTCCTGACAGGGCATGTCAGGAAGCGAGCGGACACCCTAT
>CALRZK010000037.1:0-11199 GCA_943372615.1 Bradyrhizobium ivorense
GAGACGAGCTCATCCGCCTGGGTGTGCCGGCGTCCGAAATCGCCTTCATGCAGGACTACAAGAAATCCGAGGCGAAGCAGCGGCTGTTCGGCGATGTCCGCGGCGGCAAGGTTCGCTTCCTCATCGGCTCGTCCGAGACAATGGGCACCGGCGTCAACGCTCAGCTTCGGCTGAAGGCCCTGCACCATCTAGACGTGCCATGGCTTCCCTCGCAGATTGAGCAGCGGGAAGGCCGGATCGTGCGGCAAGGCAACCAGCACGACGAGGTTGATATCTTCGCCTATGCGACGGAAGGGTCCCTCGACGCTACCATGTGGCAGAACAATGAGCGCAAAGCCCGCTTCATCGCGGCCGCGCTCTCCGGCGACACCTCGATCCGCAGGTTGGAGGACCTCGGCGAGGGACAGGCGAACCAATTCGCCATGGCGAAGGCGATTGCCAGCGGTGATCAGCGCCTCATGCAGAAGGCGGGTCTCGAAGCCGACATCGCCCGGCTGGAACGCCTGCGCGCCGCGCATCAAGACGACCAGTTCGCCGTCCGCCGGCAGATCCGCGATGCCGAGCGCGATATCGAGGCCTCGACCCGGCGCATCGACGAGATCGGGCAGGACATCGACCGGCTGATTTCCACTCGGGGAGACGCCTTCGCCATGATGGTGAGCGGCCTTTCGTTCTGCGAACGAAAAGCCGCCGGCCGCGCGCTGATGAAAGAAATACTTACCCTTGTACAGCTCCAGCATGAAGACGAGACTGTCATTGCATCCCTTGGCGGGTTCGAGCTGGAATATTCCGGCGAGCGCTTCGGAAAGGATGGTTACCGCTATGCCGCCACGCTGCTGCGCACCGGTGCCGATCATGAGATCGAGCTGCCGGTGACGGTCACGCCGCTCGGAGCGATCGGCCGCCTCGAACATGCACTCGACGGGTTCAACGCCGATCAGGACCGCTATCGCCAGCGTCTAACCGAGGCCGAGCGGCGGCTATCGTCCTACCGGTCCCGCCAGGGCGGCCTGTTCGCCTTTGCTGACGTGCTTGCTGAAAAGCGGCGGCAGCTTGCCGGGGTCGAGGCGGCGCTTGCTGCCGATTTGGGAGGTATTGGCGCCGATGCAGACAGGCTAGTGGCGTAATAGATGCCGGAGTTGAATGATTCGCTCCAAACGAATTGGCGGATAAAAGTTGTCGGTCCACCCGGCCGGTGCGCGCCGTCTATGAGCGTTCTGCGATCTGGACCGAGCGCGCTGTCGGAATGCTGCTCACTGACTTCGAGCACGCGCCTTATCTTGGAGAAGATTTCATTTTGTCGCGTAGTTCCAGGAGTTTTGCGACTGCTCCACTATTTCCGATTTCGGCCCCAATCCGGTCGTCCGGATTCGTCGGTTGTTACTCAACCGGCCATTCACCAAGTGTCCGGCGGCTTGGGTTCCGGGTGAATAGCCAACTTACGCGAGATTGAGTTGCCACGATACGCCGAAGCCGTCGGTCACCCATCCGTAGAGCTTGCTGAAGCCGTAATCTCCCACGGCCATCATCTCGCTACCTCCTTCTTGCAAGGCTGCCGCGAGTTGCCTCAACTCGTCCTCTGTTTCGCACTCAACAAAGATCGAGATCGACGGCGTGAAGTTAAATTTATGAACTGCTGGGCTGTTGAATAACCGGATCGACTGACCCGCAAAAGAAAGGTTTGCCACCTTGAGCGTTCCTGAGGGAAGCAACTCGCCTTCGGCGTAGTAATCGACAGATTCGACAACGACATCAGGGAGAACGACTTTGTAAAATTCAAGGGCAAGGGCCCCATTTTCTTGAAACATCAAGAACGGTGTGACGGAACGAGGCACGGAATCTCCTTCGTTGCACTAGTGAAGCGTGACCTTCCAGCGATCATGCCACGCCAGCGTGGCAATACATAGTCAGTATGGATTCGTGGGCGATCCCGGCGCTATGTCCGCTTCGATGCAGCGGCCTTCCGCAAGAGGGCTGGCAGAAACCCACCCGATTTTAGTCATTCGTCCGTCCAAGTCCTACAAACAGTCCCAAAACCCTTTGGGCTATCGATGACGCCTGTTCGATCAATGGGTCGACCGAGTTTAGGGCGAGCTTGATCGCTTCGAGAACATAGGCCGGGCGCCTTTCCTCCATGGCGCAATATGCCACCTTGAAGGTGGCAATTCACGAAGAGGGAGAGAGGGGGGAAGAAACACCTCCTCGCAGACCGGACTGGCCGTCGGCGCTGACGCTCAACCGCGCCCTGCGCGATCCCGGCCCGGCGTCCTTCGCAGGGCTTTTAGCCCTGCTCGTCCGGCCGGGCAGGGATGCTCGCGCGCAGTTGCACCGGCCCGTCCGCTCCGCGGGCCGGTGGGGGTCTTCGGGAAGAAGACGGAGAAGGACTCAGGACTAGCGCCTGTGTCCGCAACCCCTCGAAAGGAGCATTCCCATGCATCTCATGAAGGTCGACCCGCGCGCACTGAAGGATAATCCCGACCGTACGCGCCAGACAAAATCCACTCCGCAGGCGGACGCCCTGCTGCTCGCCACCATAAAGGCGGTCGGTCTCGTACAGCCCCCGGTGATCGCTCCTGAAACGGGCGGCGGCAACGGTTACATCATCGACTCCGGTCACCGCCGGGTGAAGCAGGCGATCAAGGCCGGGCTCGAGGAGATCGAGGTTCTGGTGGTCGATGCCGCTAACGACAATGGCGCGATGCGCTCCATGGTCGAAAACATCGCCCGCGAGCCGCTGAACCCGGTCGATCAGTGGCGCGCTATCGAGCGGCTGGTCGCGCTCGGCTGGACAGAGGAGGCGATCGCCGTCGCGCTGGCTTTGCCGGTTCGGCAGATCCGCAAGCTCCGGCTGCTGGCGAACGTCCTCCCCGCCATGCTCGACCAGATGGCAAAGGGCGATATGCCCGAGGAGCGGCAGCTTCGCATCATCGCGGCCGCCTCGCTCGACGAGCAGAAGGAAGTCTGGAAGGCGCAGAAGCCGAAGAAGGGCGATCCGCAAGTGTCGTGGTGGAGCGTCGCGAACGCGCTGTCCAGGAAGCGCATGTATGCGCGTGACGCCTCCTTCGACGACGATCTCGCCCAGGCCTACGGCATCCAGTGGGTGGAGGACCTGTTCGCGCAGGCCGACGAGGACTCCCGCTACACAACGGACGTCGAGGCCTTCCTCGGCGCTCAGCAGGAGTGGATGACGCAGAACCTGCCAAGGAAGGGACTGATCACTGAAGCCAACAATTGGGGCCAGCCCGAACTGCCGAAAAAGGCTGAGCGCGTCTACGGCAAGCCGAGCAAGGGCGATTGCACGGCGATGTATCTTGACCGCGAGGGCAAGGTGCAGACGGTGCACTACCGCATGCCCGAAGAGCAGAAGGCAAAGGGCAAGGCCGATGCCACGATTGACGACGTCGGCAGGCTGGCGAAGGCGCGGCCTGACGTTACCCGCAAGGGCATCGAAATGATCGGCGACCTGCGCACCGACGCGCTCCACGAGGCGCTGTCGCGGGCGCCGATCGAGGACGACATGCTGATGGCGCTGCTGGTGCTCGCCTTCGCCGGGCAGAATGTCCGTGTCGATTCCGGTGCGGGCGGCGACTTTCGCTGGGGCCGTCGCTTCGGGCGTCATGCGGCTGCGCTGTTCGATCAGGAAGGCAAGCTCGCCATCGACGGCGATACGCTTCGCATCGCCATCCGGGGCGTGCTGATCGACGCGCTGTCATGCCGGGAGAACGCGACGAAGTCCGGCATCCTCGCCCTCGTTGCCGGCGATGCGATTGGCGCCGACGGGTTCATGCCCAACATGGGCTCGGAGGAGTTCCTGTCGTGCCTGTCGCGCCCGGCCCTGGAAGCGTCGTGCAAGGACACGGCCGTCCTGCCCCGCCAGCGCGTCAAGGATACGCGCGCCGCGCTCGTCGAGCATTTCAGGGAGGGGCACTTCGTCCACGCCTCGGCGCTGTTCGCGCCGGGCGCGTCCGCGCTGATCACCTGGCTGACGGAGAACAGCGCCGTCGCGGACGAGGATGATGGAACACCGGCCGAACTGGACGAGCTCAACGGAGACGTGCCGATCGAGCCGCCGCACGACTTCGACACCGACAAGGACGGCTTCGAAGAGGCTGACATCCCCGGCAGGTTCCGCGAAGCCGCCGAATAGACCGCTCCGCTTCTTCCGAAAGCAATTTGCTGCCGCCGCCGGTCACTCCGGCGGCGGTTTCGTTTCCACCCATCTCGAAGGAGGACAGATCATGTCCGCGCATCTCATCTACGATCATGCATCTATCGGGTGCCTCGTCGCCTGGTCAGACGACACGCCCCGCCCGCCGGAGCGACACCGCAAAAAGCTCGCAGCGTGGCGGAGCAGTAACAGTTGCGGCCGGTTGATCAGCAAACGCGGTGGCCGTGCGATCGGGAATCTCTCACTCTCGTCCACGTTCACCCTGCACGAGGCCGACTTCGGCGCAGACGGCGTCATCGCTATCCGTGTAAATCGGACGTTCGCGGTGGAATCTGCTCTCCGCTTCACCATCATTGAGCGCCCCGCCATCGGCGCGGTGCGCGTGTTCGATCGAGCTGGCGAGGATGCCGAACTCGTCCATTTAGCTGCGCATCACGCGGCGGCTGAGGAATGGCTGTCGCGCCACGGCTATCCCCGCGCCGTGCTCGAGGAGGTCGTGGCCGACGAGATCGGCGCCGATATCGTCGAAGGGAGAGCGGCATGACGATCCCTCTTCCTTCCGAAAGTCTTGCTTCGCCCCCGGCGCCGTTTCCGCAGGTGGCGTTCGGCACCGCAGCCGACGGTTTCCCCGTCGCGCGGGTCGGCGACAACGCCTTCGCGATGCTGCCCAGCCGCGACGGACGGCATTATCTCGGCAGTGGCTGGAGGATATTCAGGCCGCTCGCCGAATGGCGACGAGATGATTTCTACGGGCATTCCGGAGAGCTGGCCGACGAGGCGGCCTTTCGCGCAAGAGTGCTGGAGAACGCCGAGCATCAGCGTGAACGCAACGCACTCGGCCGCCGCGATGTCTCGACGCGTCGCCGTACGCCGTGGGGCATGTCGCAGGGCGCGACCATCTACGCCGAGGGCGTCGAATGCCATTCGACCGCCGGGCATGGGGGATTCAAACTCTCATCGGAGCGCAACCGCAAAGTCGATCCCGTGTTGCGCATCGCCGGTGGTTTCTACGAGGAAGATGAGGCCTGGGCAATCGTGGCGATCACCTTCCCTCATCTCTTTACCAGTTTCGAGCGGCGCTGCGCCGAGCAAACCATCAAGGATTCATGGCCTGACGCTTGGGAAGCGATCTTCGGCATGATCCTCGCCCCCGGTGAATCGCGAGAGAAAGATCGGCGTGCCTTCGAGGCCGTGCATTCGGACGACTGGATCGTGATCTCGGCGATCACGTCGGAGCAGCAGCAGGGCTTCGTCGAGTGTGTGGCGACGCCAGGCGGGCGCCGCGGTGTGGGGACAGAAGAGCGCCGGTTCCTTGTCCCCTCGTCCGAGTATTCGGCCGGACGCTTCGGCTTCGTGATCGATCCGGATCGGCATACCGTTTACGGTGGGTCATCGAGCTTTATTGGCGGGCAGAGGAGGGGATCATGACGTCTCCTGCAGACCTGCGCGCCCGGCTGCTTCGCATGGAGGAGGCGCGTCGGCAGGTCCAGCGCCAGCTCGACCAGATAGAGCGGCAGATCACGCGGCGCATGACAGCGTTGATACCGCAGTTGCACCCGAAGCGAACCGTCTACCGTCATGGTAAACCGCTCGATCCGCGGGCGTTCCTCGAGCGCTATCGCTCGAACCTCGCCGCTCTGACTGCTGAGCGCCAGCCGGAAATCGACGCGTTGTCGCGCAAGCTCGCGCGTCAGGACCGGGCCATTGCCGCGCTCCGCGAGCATCATGCTCTTGACGTGTCGCGCGCGGCCTGATCCGCGGCGGGTTTTCCCAACATTGTCGAGGAGCGTACAGGCCCGAATACGTCATCGAAACCACCTACCGCTTACTCGTCTATCGGCAGCGAAGCTATCAGGCCGAGACGCTCGATGAGGCGTGCCGGCTCGCCGTCGAGGAGGAGGAATGGGGCGACGAGCGGTCCGTGTTGACACGTCGCGAAACCGACGCCACCGGCATATTGCTGGGCGCGGAGCGGGCCTTTGAGGGAACAGCGCTTCCTGTCCCGGAAGCCTTCCACGAGATGGTCTAACGCAAGGCCGCGCGCTTCGACAGACTTCTGGAGCTTGTCCGGGAGCCGGCAAGGCCGATGGGCTTGTCCCGGAAGGCGTTTGTACGCGGGCTGCCCAAAGGCCCTCGGCACGATCGAAAAGGTCGATGCGATACAGAATGGCAGGTGAATAGCCTCAGATATTATGCCATATCTGCTTGGGAACAGAGAGCGCCGTGATGGACGAGATGACGAGTGCAGCTTTCGAAAGGCTTCTGCGCATCGCACGCGGCGATACCCATCAGTCGCGCCGTGTCGCGAACTTCATCCTCGCCTGGTGGAATGCTGACAGCCTCGGGGGTTTCGATCTCTCAGACCTGTTCGCTGTCGATGCGGCCATCGCCAGGGACATGGCGCAGGTGTTCAGCCATATCGCCAACCTCTCCGGCGCAGAGTACCCCAGCGAATACCGGGCCGAGATCGAGGCCGTCATCGCGCAATGGCGCCCGGACATTTGGACTCGCTCCCTGGAAACGGTCTGAGCAAAGCCGGCCGGGGCCGTTTCGACATATGCGCCGATACGCGGCGGCATCTTCTTTCCGTTAGCAAGGCCTTCCTGGGCAACGCCATTCCGCCATACTGATCACGCGCCCGCTTGATGCCGGTCGGCACAGGCCCATGAACGAAGCGCTCTCGAAACGGGCGCATCCTGGCGGCGGGCAGGGGCCTGACTCTCCGGCAACACCCGCGGCGGAACACCTGGCAGGTTGGGACTATGGCGGCGGGAGGCCATTGCCTCCATTCCGGTTGCCTCGGTCACCTGAAACGCGCTCACCGGCATCTCCTCGGGTTTGCTGCGGGTCTGAACCGTCTGCCGTGCGCTTCAAGGCCGCGTGCCGCGCCGCGTGGCGGCCGGCCCCCGCCGATCTCGGCAGACCGGGTCCGCGTCCTGCGCGAGGGCTGACGCCCTGCTGATCCGCACACCCGGTCCGCTCGCCTGGCGGAGGCCGGACCCTGAAGCGCCCGGCGGCCACCGGTTCCTGTCGACCGCGCCCGAGGGGACGCCGGCAAGCGCTGGCCAGGCCTCGGGATACAAAACCGGAAAGGAACCTATCATGGCCAAGACCGCTCAGTCTCCCCGTTCAACCACCCGCATCGTCCAGCTCCGCAAGGGCACCACCCTCGAAATGGTACGGCTCGCCTGCCCCGACGCTCACCAGGTTTCCCTGATCTCCGAGAGCTTTGGTCTTCCGCTCCTCGACAGCGACGGCATCCGCGACCAGCACGAGCGCCTCATCGTCGAGAGCGCCGACGGGCTTAAGGAAGGTCTTGGCGAACGAGCGATGCAGATCCATCTGCAGCGCATCGTTGGAGCCTATGTCGGCTCGGCCCACGGTGCCGGCCAGTTCTACAGCCGGGCTGTCACGGAAGCGCGCGACGCCACCGCCAAGTCGGCGAACGACATGCGCGACGAAGATCTCGACGGTCCGGTCGGTTTCGATAGCGCCGCGCAACGCAAGCGCGAGTTCGCTGCCGACATGGGGCTTCAGGCCCACGCGCTCCGGATGGCGGCCGAAGGCGCTGTGGCCGCCTACGAGCAAGTCGTCGGAGAACGCTGGAAGCCCTTCGAGCGCCCGATCGACAATCCAGGCCAGAGCGTCGACCGCAAGGCGGCAGATCTCCAAATGGCGGCTTTCGGTTGAGTCGCACAGGGCGGAGCCTCGGCTCCGCTCTTTTCTCTCCACCGGCCGGCGTCGCAATGCGGCTACGGCCTTTCTTCACGTCCCGACGCTCCGAGTAGGGGGAGTCAGACGAGAGCGACCCGCCTCAACCCCATCGCGGCTCTTGCTCCTGCCGGGTCCAGCAGTCCGCGCAACGGCTTCGCCGTCCTCCACTTTCGTTCCGGTCCCTGCGGGATGCACGACCTCCCGATCGCCCCGGCTCCCGGACCGCCGTGACGGGGTCGCGATGGGCGCGACCTCCGAGACGGAGGTTGGAAATGAGCAGGAAAGAAGAGAAGCCACGCAACGACATCTATGCGCGCATCACGGACAGAATCGTTGCCGATCTGGAAAAGGGCGTTAAGCCCTGGATGCAGCCCTGGCGTTCGAGGAACGCCATCGGCCGAGTAACGCGCCCGCTGCGCCATAACGGTTTGCCTTATTCGGGCATGAATGTCCTGCTGCTGTGGTCGGAGGCGATGGCGCGAGGCTATGTCTCGCCAGTCTGGATGACCTTCAAGCAAGCGATCGAGCTCGGCGGCGCTGTGCGCAAGGGTGAAACCGGCTCCATGGTGGTCTTTGCCAGCCGCTTCACCAAGGCCGAGGCCGACGGCCATGGTGGCGAAGTCGAGCGGGAAATACCCTTCCTGAAAGCATACACCGCTTTCAACGTGGCACAGATCGACGGGCTGCCGGATCGCTACTACGCGAAGGCGCAGCCCACCCCCGATCCGATCGAGCGGATCGAAGACGCCGATCGCTTCTTCGCCAACACCGGCGCGGTGATCCGGTATGGCGGCGATCGCGCCTTCTATTCGACTGGCAGCGATCACATCCAGATGCCGCCGTTCCAGACGTTCAGGGACGCGGCGAGCTTCGTCGCTGTCCTCAGCCATGAGGCCACCCACTGGACGGCGGCGCCACATCGCGTGAATCGAGATCTGAGCCGTTACGGCAAGGATAGGACCGAACGCGCCCGCGAGGAACTCATCGCTGAATTGGGAAGCTGCTTCCTCTGCGCCGATCTCGGCATCGTGCCGGAGCTCGAGCCGCGGCCTGACCATGCCAGTTATCTTGATTCATGGCTGAAGGTGTTGGCCGGCGACAAGCGGGCGATCTTCTCGGCCGCCGCGCATGCGCAGCGCGCCGTCGCCTTCCTGCACGGGCTGCAGCCGGCGGTCGCCGAAAAGCGTGAGGCCGCCTGATGTTCCATGCTCCGAATGTCACGGGGGAGGGCTACGAGCCCTCCCGGATCCGGCTGCGCGCGCTTTCGTTGGGCGCAGGCGTCCAATCCACCACGCTGGCGTTGCTCGCCGCCCAGGGCGAGATCGGGCCGATGCCCGATAGCGCTATCTTTGCCGATACTGGCTGGGAGCCGAAGGCGGTCTATGAGCATCTCGCCTGGCTGATGTCGCCGAACGTGCTGCCGTTCCCGGTGCACATCGTCTCGGCCGGCAATATCCGCGACCAACTCGTGCAGGCCGGCGCGGGCACTCGTTGGGCTTCGATCCCGGCCTTCGCGAAAACCGTCACGCCGGCCGGCGTAGAGGTGGGGTCCTCGACGAGGACGAGGACGGGGCGCTGATCGAGGTCGCGACGCGGCGCACCACGGCCGAGACCATTTCCATCGGCATGATCCGCCGCCAGTGCACCACGGATTTCAAGGTTGTGCCGATCCGGCGCAAGATCCGTGAGCTGGCCGGTCTCACTCGAAAGCGATCCCCTCGGTTTCCGGTTGTGGAAACCTGGATCGGGATCTCGACGGACGAGGTCGTGCGCGCGAAGCCGAGCTTCGAGCCATGGCAGATCAAGCGTTTTCCGCTGATTGAGAAGCGCTTCAGCCGGAGGGATTGCCTCGCCTGGTTGCGCCGGCACGGCTATCCCAAGCCTCCGAAATCCGCCTGCATCGGCTGCCCGTTCCATGACAGCGCGCGCTGGCGGCAGATGCGCGACCATGATGCGGAAGCGTGGTCCGACGCCGTTGAGGTCGATCGCGCGCTGCGCCATGGCCTGCGCGGAATTCGCGGCGAGGTTTTCCTGCATCGCTCCTGCGTGCCGCTCGACGAGGCCGATCTTTCCACCGCGGCCGATCACGGTCAGCTCGACCTTTTCGGCAACGAATGCGAGGGCATGTGCGGGGTCTGAGATCGATGTCGCTCGTGCGTGCAGTTGCGGCGCCTCTCGACATCCCGGCGGGAGGTTGGTGCATGGTCCAGATCCGCCGGAGCCGAAGCAGAATTGCCCTTTGCCGTCCACCTCGACCAGGGTCGAGCACGTCTGGTCTGGGACGATCGGCATGTCAGCACCAACCCGGCGGGGTGTAGGCCGCCGTCATAGCGGTCGATCAGGCAGGCATCGTGGTCCAGCGGGTCCGAGATCAGGTAGAGGCGGGCCGATCGGACGGGGCTGCCCAAGGCTCCATGGCCTGCGGTTGGGGAATGGCGATCGATACTCGGCAACACGTGCAGAGCGGATAAGCCGCTGGTTCGGCAGCGTCATGGCAGTCCTTCCCTGCTTCGAACTGCCAGCCCTCCCGTGGGCTCGATGAGGCATGTCTGACCGGAAACCGGCTTCGCCTCGATCGTTTTCCCGCAACGGCATCGCTCGATTTTCTGACCCCTGGCGGTCCCTGCGGGCGCCGCCATTCCTCACCGACTAACAAAATCGATAGTTGCCGCCCTCCACTTCGTTTCGGCCCCTGCGGGGTGCGGTCCGATCGTCTCCGGTCTTGTCGACAGCCATCGAGGCCGCGAAGGGCGTGGCCCGAAAACAGCAAAGGACAAGCACCATGGCTACCATCGGCACCTTCACCTCCACCTCGAACGGCTTCTCGGGTTCGATCAAGACTCTCACCCTCAACGTCAAGGCCCGGCTGGAGCGGGTCGAGAACCCTTCCGAAAAGGGCCCGCACTTCCGCATCTTCTCGGGCGCCGTGGAGCTGGGCGCGGCCTGGCAGAAGCACTCCGAGCAGAGCGGCCGCGACTACCTCTCGGTTAAGCTGGACGACCCAAGCTTCCCGGCTCCGATCTACGCCACCCTGGTCGAGGTGGAAGGCGAAGACGGTCTCCAGCTCATCTGGTCCCGGCCGAGCCGGGACTGAGGATCCGGCTTCAACCGGCCCCGCCACCAGGCGGGGTCGGTTTTCTGCTCGCCACAATCGGCGAGCCAGCGTCGCCGTCTCCAATGCTTGGGCGATAGCCCTTCTTTCGCTTCTGCTGCAGCAGGTCGAGAAAGAGACGCACCGCCTCGTCCTCCCGCTCGAAGGAATGTTGCATGACCTGCCCGCGTGCACCGATGCGACCCCAGCGCCGGACCAGGCAAGC
>CALRZK010000038.1:0-11115 GCA_943372615.1 Bradyrhizobium ivorense
AACGACAGACAGTGCACAATGACGACGTCATCCTCCCCTACATTCCAGCCCGCCACCACCCGCGATGTCTTTTCCATCGCGGGGCCGACGATGCTGGCAAATCTCACCACGCCGATGCTCGGCATCGTCGCCACCATGGCGATCGGCCGGCTTGGGGACGCGACATTGCTCGGCGGCGTGGCGATGGCGTCGGTGCTGTTCGATTGCACATTCTGGCTGTTTGGCTTCCTGCGCATGAGCACGGTGGCCTTCACCGCGCAAGCGCTGGGCGCTGATGACCGGCAGGAGCTGCGCGCGCTGCTGCCGCGCGGCTTCATCATCTCCGGCGCCATCGGCGCGCTGCTGATCCTGCTGCAGGTGCCGCTCGCTTATGTCCTGCTCACGGCCATGGGCGGCAGCGAGGGCGTGACCGAGGCCGCGCATCGCTATTTCACTGTGCGCATCTGGTCGGCGCCGCTGGTGCTGTCGAATTTCGTCGTGGTCGGCTGGCTGGTCGGCCAGGCGCGTGCCTCGCTGGCGTTGGGCGTGCAGATCGTCATCAACGCCGTGAACATGGCGGCGACGCTGCTATTCGTGCTGGTGCTCGAGTTGAGCATCCTTGGCGCGGCTGCGGCGTCGGTGGTGGCCGAGGGCACCGGCCTCCTGCTCGGCGTCATCATCGCATGGCGGATCACCGGTGGCCGGCTCACGGCGCCATGGGCGGTGCTGCTGGAGCGTGACAAGCTCACGCATACGATGGCGGTCAATCGCGATATCCTGATCCGCACGGCCGCGCTGATCACCGCCTTCCTGTTCTTCACCGCGCAGGGCGCACGCGCCGGCGATCTCACGCTCGCGGCCAATTCCGTGCTTGGCAATTTTCTGCTGATCAGCGCGTTCTTTCTCGATGGCCTCGCCAGTGCCGCCGAGCAACTCTGTGGCCGCGCCTATGGCGCGCGCAATCGTCTTGGTTTTGTCAGTGCTGTCAGGCTGGTGATTGCCTGGGGCTTTGGATGCGCCATCGCGCTGAGTGCGATCTATGCGCTGGGCGGCGGCGTGCTGATCGATGCGATGACGGCGAGCGCCGATGTGCGCGCGCTGGCGCGCGAGTTTCTCTGGCTGGTGGCGCTCGCGCCCGTGCTTGGCGTGTTCGCCTTTGCCTATGACGGCGTATTCATCGGCGCCACCTGGGCGCGCGACATGCGCAATCTGATGGTGCTGTCGCTCGTGTGTTTCTTCGCCGGTTGGTTTTTGCTGAAGCCGTGGGGCAATGCCGGGCTGTGGGGCGCACTGCTGGTGCACTATGTGGCGCGCGGTGGATTGCAGGCGATGCGGTATCCGGCATTGTTGCGGAAGACGTTCGGGTAGCGTCGCTCTCTGTCATCGCCCGACTTGATCGGGCGATCCAGTAAACGCAGGCGGAGTATGTATCACTGGCAGCAGTGTTTACTGGATCACCCGGTCAAGCCGGGTGACGACAAATAGCGTTAAACCGGCCAATCTTCCGCAGTGATCGTTGCTGCATCAGCGCCAACGATCTCCGACAGCGAATCCCGTCCCGTCCGCAGCAGCGTTGATGACAGATCCGCCTTGATCGCATCCACCAGCCCGAGGCCCTTGTAGACCAGCGACGAATAGACCTGGATCAGGCTCGCACCGGCGCGGATCTTGGTCAGCGCCGCGCCACCGCTGTCGATGCCGCCGGCGCCGATGAGCGGGAAGGCGCCTTCCACGCGCACGAAGGTTTCCGCGACCATGCGCGTCGACAGACGGAACAGCGGACGGCCCGAGAGGCCACCGGTCTCCGTCGCCTTCGCCTTGTCACGCAGCGTCGGCGGGCGACCGATGGTGGTGTTGGCGACGATCATGCCGTCAACGCCGCGCGAGCGGGCCACATGCACGACATCATCGAGATCGGCGAGGCCGAGATCGGGCGCGATCTTCAGGAGCACCGGGGATGTGCCGGCGGTCTTGCGGACGCGATCGCGGGCTTCGATGACGCGGGCGAGCAGGTCGTTCAACTCGGAGGCCTGCTGCAGGTTGCGCAGACCCGGCGTGTTCGGCGAAGAGACGTTGACGGTGAAATAGCTGGCCACCGGTGCAAAGGTCTCGATCAGCTTCACATAATCCTGCGTGCGATCGGTGGATTCCTTGTTGGCACCCACATTGACGCCGACAATGCCGCCGCGCTGCGCGCGTGCCGCCAGGCGCGCCAGCACGGGCTCGGCGCCTTCGCTGTTGAAGCCGAAACGATTGATCACGGCTTCGTCGCGCTCAAGGCGAAACAGACGCGGGCGCGGATTGCCGGGCTGCGGCAGCGGCGTCACCGTGCCGATCTCGGCAAAGCCGAAGCCGAGACGGAGCAGCGCATCGGGCGCTTCGGCATGCTTGTCGAAGCCGGCGGCGATGCCGACTGGATTGGGAAAGTTCAGGCCGAAGGCGCGGACTGCAAGCTTCGGATCATCCGGGCGGGGCTTTGCATAGGGCAGCAGCTTCAGCCCGCGGATGGCGAGGCGGTGGGCATCTTCCGGATCCAGCATACGCAGCATCGGCAGGGAAAAGGCATCGAAGGCACGGATCACTTAAGACAACTCCGGAATGACATGGCTGCCGTCGGCGCGCAGGCGCAGGTCCATCACGGCGGTGACGGTGCCCAGATCGAGCTCGCCATACAGATGCGGAAACAGGTCGCCGCCGCGGGAGGGCTCCCAGCGCAGCTCGTCGCCGAGTGCGTCCCTGTCCACAGCAATCAGGAACAGGCCGCTCTGGCCGGCATAATGCTTCGCGAGCGTGCCTTCGAGCTGGGCGGCGGTGGAGAAATGGATGAAGCCGTCCCGGATGTCGTCGGCGCTGCCGCGATAGGTGCCCTGGCGCTCGGCTTCGCGCCATTGCGGTGCGGGACAGATTTTATAGATGCTGCGCAATCGCCGGGCTTTCAAGGTTGCTTTCGGAGGCGGGCGGACAACCCAGGATATGTCTGACGGGGTGTCGGCGGCCGACCGTATCGGTGGGGACCTTTCAACTCAAGGCCGCACATTTTTTTCAGATGACAGTTGCGCAAATCGCGGAACCCCGGCAATAATTCCTAGTTGCTGCCACGGTTCAGCGCGCCGGCCGCATGCCGGGCCAAAAAGCCATACCGAGCGAGGGACGAGACCATGCTGACCCATGCCCAGATCTGGAACGCACTCGACCTGCTCGCCGAACGCAATGGTCTGACGGCGTCGGCGCTCGCGAAGAAAGCCGGGTTGGACGCGACGACCTTCAACAAGTCCAAGCGCATCACCAACGAAGGCCGCGAGCGCTGGCCTTCCACCGAGTCGGTGTCGAAGGCGTTGGCCGCGACGGGCGTGTCGATCGAGGCCTTCGTGGCGCTGATCGAGGGCACGAAGAAGGTGGTGCAGTCGGTGCCGCTGCTTGGTTTCGCGCAGGCCGGGCAGGGCGGGTTCTTCGACGATGCGGGCTTCCCGGTCGGCAGCAAGGGCTGGGATGAAGTTGGCCTGCCCTCCGTGAATGACGAGCACGCTTATGCGCTGACGATTTCCGGCGATTCGATGAAGCCTGCCTATCGCGATGGCGACATCATCGTGGTGTCGCCGAGCGCGCAGATCCGTAAGGGCGATCGCGTGGTGGTGAAAACCAAGGACGGCGAGGTGATGGCCAAGGAGCTGAAGCGGCGCACCACCAAGCTGCTGGAGCTGCAATCGCTGAATCCGAGCCATTCGGACCGCAGCTTTGCCGTGCAGGATGTGGACTGGATCGCGCGGATTGTCTGGGCGAGTCAGTGAAGCTTTCTTCACCTCTCCCCACTAGCGAAGCTTCGCACCGGGGGAGAGGTGAAAGAAGTGCGGACTTTGCTTACGCACTCCGTTTCATGATGCATCGTCGTGCGGCTTCCATGATCGCAGACTCCCGACAAAATTCTGCAATCCTTGTCTATCGGCGAGTCCAGTCAGATACTCATCCCATGTAGGGAAACTGGCCGTGAGGTTGTCCGCTGCTTCCCGGGTAGCGGCCGCGACGATATCGGGAGCGCTTTCGAATAGTTCGCTGAGAAACGCGTCAGGTGATCTGACCTGAACGCCGAGGGTAGCCAGCGCAGCCACGTCGAAATCTTTCAAATTGAACGTGACCAATATACTCGGTGCGAGCGCTGCAGCCGCGGATGCGACGTGGCGATCCTTCCGATGGGTGGTACCGATTATGCGTTCGGCATCGAAGTCCGTCACGAGCGCATCGGAGAAACATCTTCTGATCAGTGGGATCGTCCGCGAGATGATCCGGTCGCGTGTCTGCGCAGTTAGGTTCCGAAGCCACTCGTCTTCGATCTGTGAACTCCACTTCGCCACGAAGACATCGTTCAAGGCCAACTGCAGCAGCAAGTTGCGCAGCTGATTTGAGAACAGGACGTTGGCGTCAAGGAGTGCGGTGACCGGGAGCATGGTTCTGCTCGAGATCTTCGGTATCGGCCGACAGCTCCGCCGCGAATGCGCGGCGCCTGTCTTCGGATTTCCGCAGTTCGGCAACGTCGGTTGCGCGAATTCGCTTATGCGTGCCAACCTGCCTGAACGGAAGCTTGCCGGCGTTCATGCGCTGATAGACCAGCGGCCGCGAGATGCCGAGCATTTCTGCTGCCTTTTCGGGAGACACCTCATCGAGAGGGCAGAAGAGCAGCGCTTCGCCGGACTCAGCGACCGCCGCAAGCGTTGTCTTCATCGCAAGCAACACCGACGGAGGCATCTCCGCGAACACCCGCTCGCCATCGGCTGTCGTCAAATACAGGCCGCCATGTGCGAGCCCGGACGCATGACCGAGAAAGCTCGCGCCCTTCTTCGCCCGCTCGCGGTCGTCATCGCCGACGCTCAACACTACCGGATCGGCCATGGACCTCTCCTATCTGACAATTATCGGCGTAACTGTAATAACTGTAAAGCCGGAAATCAAGGTCGCCGACCGGCCGCGCGCTACACCTCTACGCGCTCCGCGCCAGCGCCCCGTCGATCATGCTGATCGCATTCTGCACGCCGTAGACCGCGACGAACGATCCGAAGCGCGGGCCTTTCTCCTGGCCGAGCAGCACCTGATACAGCATGTTGAACCAGTCCAGCGACACGCCGGGGCGGCCGTCCTTGGCCGGCTTCTTGTGATCGAGGAATGGTTCGCGGCGTCCGATCTCGTAGACGGCGTTCTGGATGTCTTCGGCTGTCGTCTCGGCAGGCAGGCGTGACAGCGCATCGCGGAGATCCTGCAGCGCCACGCGCTCCACATCGGTTGGCTCGCGGAAGGTTTTGGTCGGCGCCACGAAATCGCGATAATAGTTGATCGCGTAACCGACCATCGCATCGAGCTTCGGATGCGTCGCGGCGCTCACGCCCGGACGATAGCGGCCGATGAAGCCCCACAGCGTCTCGGCATTCTCTGCGTTCGACGACGACACCAGCGTCAGCAGCAGCTGAAACGTGACCGGCATGTCCACCTTCGGCGGATGACCGGCATGGATGTGCCAGACCGGATTGGACAGCTGCTGCTTGGCGTCCTGGCGGTTGAAGCCTTCGCTGAACTGCTGATACTCGTCGACATTGCGCGGGATGACGTCGAAGAACAGCCGCTTCGCCGCCTTCGGCTCGCGATACATGAACAGCGACAGCGATTCCGGCGAGGCATAGCGCAGCCATTCGTCGATGGTCAGGCCATTGCCCTTCGATTTCGAGATCTTGCCGCCGTTCTCGTCGAGGAAGAGCTCGTAATTGAAGCCTTCCGGCGCCGTGCCGCCAAGCGCCGCGCAGATCTTGCCCGAGAGCTTGACGCTGTCGATGAGGTCCTTGCCGGCCATTTCATAGTCAACGCCGAGCGCAGCCCAGCGCAGCGCCCAGTCGGCCTTCCACTGGCACTTCACAGCGCCGCCGGTGACAGGCGTGGTGACCTCTTCATTCGTATCGGGATCGATATAGGTGATGGTGCCGGCCTTCACGTCGCGGGCAATCATCGGCACCTGCAGCACCACGCCGGTGGTCTTGCTGACCGGCAGGAACGGCGAATAGGTCGCGCGGCGATCGGGCCCCAGAGTCGGCAGGATGATGTCCATCACCTTGTCGTAGAGTTCGAGCATGCGCAGCAGCGTGGCGTCGAAGCGGCCGGACTTGTAGTAGTCGGTCGACGAGGCGAATTCGTAGTCGAAGCCGAAATGGTCGAGGAAGGCGCGCAGCCGCGCATTGTTGGCGGCGCCGAACGACACGCCTTCTTCGATCGGGTCGGGCACGCTGGTCAGCGGCTTGCCGAGATGCTGCGCCAGCATCTCCTTGTTCGGCACATTGTCCGGCACCTTGCGGAAACCGTCCATGTCGTCGGAGAAAGCGAGCAGGCGGGTCTTGATCTTGTCTTCGGTGAGCACGCGGAAGGCATGGCGCACCATGGTGGTGCGGGCGACCTCGCCGAAGGTGCCGATATGCGGCAGGCCCGAGGGGCCGTAGCCGGTCTCGAACAGCACTTCGTCCTTCGGCGCTTTCTTCAGGCGTGCCACCAGCGCCTTCGCCTGCTCAAACGGCCAGGCGTTAGAAGTCTCGGCGAGCGCGCGCAGCTCGCTCGGGCTCATGGTGGTTTCAACAGTCGACATAATCAGATGGCCTCCGGGCCGCGGAACCTAGCGGCTCCGCACGCAAATGCCAAACCGCTGGGACGTGAAAATCAGAATGGGCTGACGGAAAAGTATTTCAGCCACAGATCGGTGTAGCGGCCCTTTTCCCAGGTGCGGAACAGGGCCCAGTTCAGCGCCTGGCGCAGCGTGTCATTGCCCTTGCGGACGCCGATGCCGATGCCTTCGCCGAAGAACCGGCTCTCGATGAAGGGACCGCCGCTGAAGGCGCAGCAATCGGACGAATCTTGGCCATTGATCCAGAAGGCCAGCGAGATGGCGTCGCCGAAGATGACGTCGACATCGCCCTTGCGCAGCGCGGCGCGCAGCATGTCCTCGTTCGGGTAGGTCAGCAGCGTCGCATCGGTAAACATCGCCTTGAGGAAGGCCTCATGGGCGGTGCCGACAATGACGCCGATCTTCTTGCCCTCGAGATATTCCGGGCGGAGTTCCTTCATCACCGCATCCGTGCGCGCGACGAAGCGGCCGGGCGCACGATAATAGGGATCGGTAAAATCGATGCGGGCGCGGATCGCGGGAGTCACGGCCATGGAGGCGATGATGGCGTCGCCGCGATTGCTGGCGATGGCATCCAGCAGCGTCTCGAAGCGGCGCATCTGGATGGTGCAGGTGACCTTGATCTCCTCGCAAAGCTGGCGCGCGAGGTCGACATTGAAGCCGGCGGGATTGCCGTCGGGGCCGGTGTAATTGAAGGGCGGATAATCGGTCTCGGTGAGGAAGCGGATCACCGTGAGGCGCGACAGGTCCGGCCGCTCCGGCCGGCGGCGCGGGTCCCAGAAGCCAGGCACGGCCTGTGCGCCGGGCTGGTTGCCCTGCTGGATCGACAGGTTTGGCGCCAGCGGTGGCACGGGAGCCTGACTTTGGGCCTGTGCGAACCATGGCAGCAACGCGCCCACGAGGCAAAGCGCCCGCAAGGTTGCGTGCGTCGTTCTTCGCGGTATTTGTTTGCTGAAATTAACCATCTGTGGTTGCATGCAGGCGTGTCCGGACGCGATCTTATAGACCATCTCGCCGGAGACGCGAGTGGCGTTTGTGGCATCGTGTGGTGTGGGGGCGTAGCATGGCCCTGTTGGACCATGGTGAGGATCCGGAGCCGTTTGCCGGCGCATATGCTTTGGTGCCCGAGCGCCGGCGGCGCTCGCTGGAGCACGATCACCGCCGTCCCGAACCCGCTCCGCAGATCGCCGCAGAACTCGAGTGCC
Source organism: Bradyrhizobium ivorense (assembly GCA_943372615.1). Lineage (GTDB taxonomy): Bacteria > Pseudomonadota > Alphaproteobacteria > Rhizobiales > Xanthobacteraceae > Tardiphaga > Tardiphaga ivorense_A. Next base: position 7,834 of record CALRZK010000038.1, read on the forward strand.
TGCGTGGCCTCGTCCCATCGCTCACGCTGCAAGCAGCGACCAATCGCAGCCGCAGACTCGGGATCGGTGCAGACCGGGTCCTGATCGATTGGGACGTCATCGACGAGGCTGCCTATCTCGGCAGGCTGGCTGCACAGCTCGGCATGCGTGTGGCCGGCCTCGATCAGGATGACGGCAGGCGATGCCTGCTATCGCCTGAGCAATACGTGCAGGCAGTTTCGCTCGGTCTCTTTCCGATCAGGCGTCCTGACGGCGTCTATTTCGTCGTTGCCGGGCGCTGCCTGTCGGCGCGCAAGCTGAGCGAACTGGCGACGACACGGCCTGAACTGATCGCGCGGCTTGAACTCGCCACCACGGATGATTTCAATCATTTCCTCTCGCAACATGCTGGCGATGCGCTCGCACAGCAGGCCGCAGGGGGCCTGTTACAGTGCTGGCCAGAGCTCTCCGCCGCATCGCGCGCGCAGACACTGTGGCAGCAGTTTTGCCGCACGGCGATCATCCTCGGTATCGCAGGCGTCATCGCTATCCCCTCGCTGCTCGGCGAGGCAATCTGGAGTGGTGTGCTGACGGCGACCTTCGTGGTCTTCGCAGGCTTTCGGTTTCTCGGTTGCCTCGTACCACGTTTGCCCGCGCCGAAGCGCCGGCACCTGCCGGATGCGGAGCTGCCGATATATACCGTGATGATCGCGCTTTATCGCGAAGCCACGTCGGTGGCGCCGCTGCTGCAGGCGATATCGGATCTGGATTATCCCCGCGAAAAGCTGGATGTCATCCTGGTGACCGAAGCCGATGATGACATCACACGGCAAGCCGTCGCGCGGCTGCAGCCATTGCCGCATGTGCAGGTGATCACGGTTCCGGCCATCGGCCCGCAAACCAAGCCGAAGGCGCTGAATTATGCGCTGCCGTTCGCCCGTGGCAGTTTCGTCGCGGTGTTCGATGCGGAGGATCGGATGGAGCCGGCCCAGCTCCGCGCAGCGCTGGATGCCTTCACACATCATGGGCCTGAAGTTGTCTGTGTGCAGGCCAGTCTCAGCATCGACAATGCCTCGGAGAGCCTGCTGTCGCGCATGTTTCCGGCCGAATATGCCGGGCAATTCGATGTACTGCTGCCCGGCCTGTCCGCGTTGCGCTTGCCACTGCCGCTCGGTGGATCGTCGAATCATTTTCGCGCCGAGGTGTTGCGTGATGTCGGCGGCTGGGATGCGTGGAACGTGACCGAGGATGCCGATCTCGGTATTCGCCTCGCGCGGTTCGGTTACCGTTGCGTCACCTTTTCCTCGACGACCTATGAAGAAGCGCCGGTGCATTTCAGAGCGTGGCTGCGGCAGCGCTCGCGCTGGATGAAAGGCTGGATGCAGACGACCGGGGTACATCTGCGCCGGCCATGGCGCCTGTGGCGTGATCTCGGCACCGTGAAATCGCTCGGCGTTGCGCTCATTGCCGGCAGCAATGTGTTGACGGCGCTGGCCTATCCCTTGTTGCTTGTCGAGATCGCGCTGTTCGCCGGCCGCGCGGGCGTCACGGGCAGCCTGTCCGGCTTTCTGGTCGATATGCTGATGCCGCTGCATCTGACGGCGATCTCGGCAGGCTATTTCGCCACCATCACCGTCGGGCTGATGGGGCTGGCACAGCGCAGGCAGATGCATCACGCCTGGATATTGCTGCTCGCGCCACTCTATTGGGGACTGCTATCGATCGCCGCGTGGCGAGCGCTCTGGCAGCTGCTCCGCGAGCCGCATCGCTGGGAAAAGACCCAGCATGCGGTGTCGCCGCGGAGCAAGGCGGCGCGCGTGCAGGCGAGTCGTAGGATGGGTTGAGCGTAGCGAAAACCCATCAGCCGAACGATGCGGCAAACTCCGTCGATGGGTTATCGCTCCAGCGCTGTGCGCTTACGCTCAACCCATCCTACAAATCACAAATAACGCTTCAGATCCTTGGCCGCGTCTTCCGGCGTGCGCTTCAGGTTGAATGGTGCGACGAAATTGCCGTCCTTGTCCATCAGATAGATCAGCGCAGTGTGATCCATCGTGTAGTCGCCATCCTTGGTCGGAACCTTCTTGGCATAGACACGATAGCCGGTGATCACCTTTGCAACTTCCTCGGGCGTACCTGTCAGGCCTTTCAGATGCGGGTCGAAGGACGACAGGTAGTCCTTCATGATCGGCGCGGTGTCGCGCTCGGGGTCGACGGAGACGAAATAGGTGTTGAGCTTGTCGGCATCGGGACCCAGCGCGCGCAACACCTCGGACATTTCGAAGAGCGAAGTCGGGCAGATATCCGGGCAGTGGGTGAAGCCGAAGAAGACCAACGATGGTTTGCCCTTGAGATTTTGCTCCGTGACCTTCTGGCCGGATTGATCGGTAAGCTGGAACGGGCCGCCGATCGCCGCCGGCGCAGCGACGCCCTTGAAACCGCCGGAGAGCCACAGCACCAGCAGGAGGCCCGCGGCGAGGCTGCCGGCAAAAGCCGCGATGATGACCAGCGGACGGGTGGAGCTACTCATAAGATTTTTCCTGAAACTCACATGCAGGCGGCGATGCCGGTCTTCACCATCTCGAAGAAGACGGCGGTGCCGTACCAGGTCCACAGGCCGATGGCGCCGACGACAAGCAGGCCGGCGAAGGCCGCAGCGGCACCGACAATCAGCGTCGCCGCCCGCGAAGGCTGCGTTGCCACATTGTCAGGGGCGGATGCCGGCTGCATTGACAAACCTCAATTGGCAGGCTCCCGAGAGGATGCCTGCATACAGGTTCCAGATAGGCCGAGTTGCCGGCGCGGGCAAGCGTCGGCAGGGTCGCAGTGATCAAGTGATGGAGAGCGGCGGCTCGGTCTTACTCGCCGCGCAAGGTGGGTGAGCTGTCGTAAGCCGCTGAAGCGCGGGCGTTCATGTAGCAGGGCTTGTACATGCTCGCGAGCTGCGGGCCGCGCAAAAACACCATCTGCGGCTTGAGGCCGCCGCGCTTGGAAATCCAGCGGCGGATATTCGACGGATACATCGAATACAGCATCCGCGTCGCTTCGCGATTGGTGACGGCGCGGCCGTTGGTGCCGGGATCCCAGGCGGCATGGAAACCAAGCGTGGCATTCGGGGTCACGCAGATGCGGTCATGCGGCACGGCGCCGAGCACGATGGTGCAGGCCGACGCGCAGAGGCCATCGATGACCACGGTTTCGCCGGAGGAGCGCAGGCCCTGATATTTATCGACATAGGTTCCGATGCGGCCGCCGCGATCGTCGGCGATGCGGACCACGGCATGGCTCGCACTGACACTCGTG
>CALRZK010000039.1:0-11083 GCA_943372615.1 Bradyrhizobium ivorense
AGCATCAGCCCTGAGCCGAGCGGACGCGATGTCTCGAAACGTTCGTGAACGACGACCCGATGGCCGGCGCGCGTCAGCAGTGTTGTTGCGGCGAGGCCGGCCACGCCGGCGCCGATGATGGCGATATCGAGCGGGCGATGCATCAGCGCGCCACCCGCATCCCTGACGTGGTCACGCCCGCTCTTCCCAGATCATCGCGAGATGCACGATGGTTTCCGCAGCCTTCTCCATGTCCTGGACGCTGACCCATTCGGTGCGTCCGTGGAAGGCGTGTTCGCCGGCGAAGATGTTGGGGCAGGGCAGGCCCATGAAGGACAGGCGCGATCCGTCCGTGCCGCCGCGGATGCTGCTGCGGATGGGCGTCAGGCCGGTCCTACGGATGGCCTCGATGGCGTAGTCGACGCCGTGCGGATGCTGGTCGATGACCTGCTTCATGTTGCGATATTGTTCGGTGATCGCGATCGAGGCCGTCGAATGCGGATAGGATGCCAGCACATCATCGACGATGGACTGCAGCAGGGCTTCCTTGTGCTTCAGCCCATCCTCGGTGAAGTCGCGGACGATCAGGCTGAGCGTGGCCTGCTCCAGCGCGCCGGAGAGACCGGTGGGATGCAGAAAGCCCTGCTTGCCTTCGGTGGTTTCCGGTGCTGCGTCCTTCGGCAGGCGGGCGACGATCTCGGCCGCGATCTTGATCGCGTGCTCGATTTTACCCTTGGCAAAACCGGGATGCGCAGCGACGCCGGTGATGGTGATGACCGCGGCATCTGCTGAGAAGGTCTCGTCCTCGATATGACCGGCGGTTTCGCCATCCATCGTATAGGCGAAGTCGGCGCCGAGCTTTTTCAGATCGACCTTATCGACGCCGCGGCCGATCTCTTCATCCGGCGTGAACAGGATCTTGATCGTGCCATGCTTGATGCCGGGATTGGCGATCAGGAATCGCGCGGCATCCATGATCTCGGCAATGCCGGCCTTGTTGTCGGCGCCGAGCAGTGTGGTGCCGTCGGTCGTGATGATGTCGTGTCCGATCTGGTCCTTGAGCGCCGGATTGTCCTTCGCGCGAATGACCTGCGTCTTGTCAGCGGGCAGCACGATGTCGCCGCCCTGATAGTTGCGGACGGTCTGGGGCTTTACATTCGCGCCGCTGCAGTCCGGCGAGGTGTCCATGTGGGAGCAGAAACAGATCACCGGCACCTGCTTGTCCGACGTCGCCTGGATCGTCGCATAGACATAGCCGTGCTCGTCGAGATGCGCATCGGCAAGGCCGAGCGCCTGCAGCTCGCGCGCGAGCAAGGCGCCGAGGTCTTTCTGCTTGGCTGTGGAAGGGCAGGTGGGCGAGGCGGGATCAGACTGGGTGTCGATCACCACATAGCGCAGGAAGCGCTCGGTGACGTCGTGGGTGAACGCAGGGATAGCCGACGTCGCTGTCATGGATCACTCGCCAGAGATGGACACCCGATGGTCTTCGGAGCGGCGCTCCGGGCCATGACGCGAAGCCTTGGCCCGAAGCGCGATCATTGTCAGGCGTGGTCGATCAGACCGCGTCCTTCAGCTCCTTGGCCGGGCGGAAGGCAACCTTCTTGCTGGCCTTGATCTGGATCTCTTCGCCGGTGGCGGGGTTGCGGCCGGTGCGCGCGGCGCGGGTGCGGACCTGCAGGATGCCGAGGCCGACGATGCGGATACGATCGCCGTTCTTCAGGTGCTCGGTCATCTTGCCGACCATGTCGTTGAGAATCTCTTCGGCCTTCTTCTTCGACAGCTCGTGATTCTCGGCCAGAGCGGCCGCCAGATGCTTGAGAGTGATGGTCGGGGGCGCGGGCGCCTTCGCGGGGGTATCTGCCATGAGAACTGGCCTTTCCGTTATTTACTGTCACAAAAACCTGGGACGTGGAGGGCTTAGACGATTCTGTGCGAAGCCGCCTACGTCGTTTTGCCAGTAAAATAGGGGGTTATTTGCATTTGTCGCCTTGAAATGGCCGAACCGCAGGCGGGTGGGGATAGGTTTCAAAAAGGCGGTGCCAACCTGCTTGACTTCGGCATGACGTCCCTTTATTCCCACCCTCACTGCGGGACACAGTCCACGTCCACGCGGGAGTAGCTCAGTTGGTTAGAGCGCTGCCCTGTCACGGCAGAGGTCGCGGGTTCGAGTCCCGTCTCTCGCGCCATTCCAGTCGGAATGGCGAGACAATGCAAAATCCTCACTTAACATTCGATCGACCAAGCAACGTGCGATGCGATGCGATGACGCTTACGCGCACCGCATTTTGTCGTTCACATTTCGCCATTTCGTCTCAGAACGAATCCGCCAGCGCAATCTCGTCGCGCAGCATCTGGATACGCCGGGCGGCTTCGGCGCGAGTCAGATCTTTTTCGAACTGCCGGGGCTGATAGGCTTCGATCGCGAGTGACTTCAGCGTCAGGGCCTGGCTGCGCGTCATCGGGCCCGACAGGCGATCCAGCAACGCCTCGGCGTCGAAGGGGGAAGGGGCCATCGACGGCAGGACGATGGCAGGGGGCGTAAAAGCCTGGGTCATCAGAGCTTGGGTCACGGAAGCCTCCGGTCAGATTCGGCTTAAGAAGGTCTTGCGATTTAGTTCTTGTTTTGTTCTATATCGGATATGACTGATCTCGCCAAGCTGAATTTTCGAATCGCTCGGTTGCGCCAGCGGATGCGCGGAATGCAGTCGGATGTCCGTCTGCTGATCAATGCCGGCCTCGACTGCACCGATGCCTGTGAAGGGCTGCGGCGGACGCAGCGCGAAATACTCGAACTGATCGCCATCCGGGGCCGCTCTTATGAAGGCGCTGGAGCCAATGCCGTTGCGGATTATCGCGTTGCGGGCGGAAATTTCGGAATTGGGGTCCGCTATCGGGCAATTACGCAGGGCAGGGCTCGACAATGCAGCGGCCCAGGTGCTGCTGGCCCGCAAGCGGGCGGAGCTGGACAGTCTGATGCGGCCGTTAGCGGGCGCGGAAGCTGCACCGAAATAGCCGGTGCAGCTTCGAGGTAATCCTTACATCTTCTTCGAGTCGCCCATCATGGGCATCATTGGCATCATCATGCCGGTGCCCATCATGCCCTGATCGTTCCTGGGCTTCATCATGCCCATCTTCTGCGCGTTCATCAGATGCTTGTTGCAGCCGCGGACATCGCCCTTTGACATGGATTCGTTGGCCATGCCGATCTCGCGATCCATCATCATCTTCTGCTGGCCGTCCGCCATGGCCATCGACATGTTGTTGACCTTCATCATGCCGTCGCCGCTGCAGCCCATCATCGGCTTGGCAGATGCCGGGGAGAGGGCGAGAATCGAAAGCGCTGCTGCCGTGATCAAGAATTTCGTCATAGAAGCCTCTTGTCATTCAAAGGCCAGCACAGCGCTGGCTCTCAGGATACGGATTTCCTGAGATTTGGTTCGCCAGGAGAATGATTTTTTCGACGGTGCATTGCAGCAACACCCGGTGGAGCGCCCGTTCGGGGCATTGGGCGGTAGCCGGTGGTGCATCTAGACGTTGCTGGCCAAACGGGAGGGGCCTGTACTGGTCATCTCCCGCCGGCAATCGCGGCCGGGATGCCGGGCAATTTCAACCTGCGGGAAACCCTGTCGCAAGGTTTGCATGCGAGAGCCGAGTGGCGTTGTCACGCGTTGTGCCCATTGCCTAGCCTGAAGGCGTTTCGCGCATGGCAGGGGCGGAAAACTGTCAACATCCCCGGTGTTGCATGGCTTGTTGCGCTGCGCTAAGGCTCAGAACCATTCCAATGTTCGAATCTGTGGCAGTTTCCACGCCACGGGGTTAGGGATCGCCGATGAACGGCATCTTGCAGAATTATCTTCCTCTCGTGGTCTTTATCGGCATCGCATCCGTCATCGGTTTGTCGTTGCTGATCGCGCCATTTCTCGTCGCCTACCAGAACCCGGATCCGGAAAAGCTGTCCGCCTATGAATGCGGATTCAACGCTTTTGACGATGCCCGCATGAAGTTCGACGTGCGCTTCTATCTGGTGGCGATCCTCTTCATCATCTTCGACCTCGAAGTCGCCTTCCTGTTTCCGTGGGCGGTGGCTTTCGGCAAGGTTGGCATCGCCGGTTTCTGGTCGATGATCGTGTTTCTCGGCGTGCTCACCGTCGGCTTCGCCTATGAATGGAAGAAAGGCGCGCTCGAATGGGATTGAGCCCCGCAACTGCTCCCGCGATCGCCCAGGCGCCGCGTGGCATTCTCGATCCGTCCACCGGCAAGCCGGTCGGCGCGAACGATCCGTATTTCCTCGAGGTCAATGCCGAGCTCTCGGACAAGGGCTTCTTCGTCGCGGCTGCTGACGATCTGATCACCTGGGCGCGCACCGGCTCGCTGATGTGGATGACCTTCGGTCTCGCTTGCTGCGCGGTCGAGATGATGCAGGTGTCGATGCCGCGTTACGACGTCGAGCGCTTCGGCTTTGCGCCGCGTGCGTCGCCGCGCCAGTCGGACGTGATGATCGTCGCCGGTACGCTGACCAACAAGATGGCGCCGGCGCTGCGCAAGGTCTACGATCAGATGCCGGAGCCTCGCTATGTGATCTCGATGGGGTCATGCGCCAATGGCGGCGGCTACTACCACTATTCCTATTCAGTGGTGCGCGGCTGCGACCGCATCGTTCCGATCGACATCTATGTGCCGGGCTGCCCGCCCACTGCGGAAGCGCTGCTTTACGGCGTGCTGCTGCTGCAGAAGAAGATCCGGCGCATCGGCACGATCGAGCGCTAAACAAAAGGGAGCAGTGGAATGGCAAGTTCTTCGGACATGATCATTCCCCTGCTGCGCGAGATGCGCCAGGAGATGAAATCGCGCTTCGACAAGGTCGATACGCGACTGGATAAGATGGACGAGAGCTTGGTGACATTCCGTCACGCGCTGAGCGCGGACAGTTTGCTCAGCAAGATTGTGATTGGCGAATATGAAGAGCGGCTGAGCGCGATTGAAAAGCGCTTGAGCGATCTGGAGACCCACAAGTGACTGATCTTTCCGGTCTGGGCGATATCATCAAGGGCGCATTGCCCGGTGCCGTCGTCAGCACATCGGTCGCCTTCGACCAACTGACGGTTCATGTCGAGACGTCGAAGATCATCGAGGTCATGCAGTTTCTGCGTGACGATCCGCGCTGCCGTTTCGTCAATTTCACCGACGCGACCGCCGTGGATTATCCCGGCCGCGAGCAGCGTTTCGACGTCGTCTATCACCTGATGTCGCCGTTCCTGAATGTGCGCCTGCGCGTCAAGGTGCTGGCGTCGGAAACGACCCAGGTGCCGTCGATCATCGACGTGTTCCCCGGCGCGGACTGGTTCGAGCGCGAGGCCTATGACCTCTACGGCGTGATCTTTGTCGGCCATCCCGACATGCGTCGCCTGCTGACGGATTACGGCTTCGATGGCCATCCGCTGCGCAAGGACTTTCCGCTCACCGGCTTCGTCGAGGTTCGCTACGACGATCAGGAAAAGCGCGTGATCTACGAGCCGGTTCGGCTCAACCAGGAATTCCGCAAGTTCGACTTCCTGTCGCCATGGGAAGGCGCCGACTATCCGACGCTGCCAGGCGACGAGAAGGCAGGGGTTAAGTGATGAACGACCAACCCGGCGTCCGTAATTTTACGATCAACTTCGGCCCGCAGCATCCGGCCGCGCACGGCGTGCTCCGTCTCGTGCTCGAGCTCGACGGCGAAGTCGTCGAGCGCGTCGATCCGCATATCGGCCTGCTTCATCGTGGCACCGAAAAGCTGATCGAGCAGAAGACCTATATGCAGGCGATCCCGTATTTCGATCGCCTCGACTACGTCGCGCCGATGAATCAGGAGCATGCCTTCTGTCTCGCCGCGGAAAAGCTGCTCGGCATCACCGTGCCGCGCCGCGGCCAGCTGATCCGCGTGCTGTATTCGGAAATCGGCCGCATCCTGTCGCATCTGCTCAACGTCACCACGCAGGCGATGGACGTCGGCGCGCTCACCCCACCGCTGTGGGGCTTTGAAGAGCGCGAGAAGCTGATGATCTTCTATGAGCGCGCCTCGGGCTCGCGCATGCATGCGGCATTCTTCCGCGTCGGTGGCGTCCATCAGGACCTGCCGCCCGCGCTGATCAACGACATCGATGCCTGGTGCGATGCCTTCCCGCAGGTGCTCGACGATCTCGAGACGCTGCTGACCAACAACCGCATCTTCAAGCAGCGCAACGTCGATATCGGCGTCGTGAAGCTGGAAGACGCTTGGAAGTGGGGTTTTTCGGGCGTCATGGTGCGCGGCTCCGGCGCCTCGTGGGATCTGCGCAAGGCGCAGCCTTACGAGTGCTATGCCGAGATGGATTTCGACATTCCGATCGGCAAGAACGGCGACTGCTACGATCGCTACTGCATCCGCGTCGAAGAGATGCGCCAGTCCACCAAGATCATGAAGCAGTGCATCGCCAAGATGCGCGCGCCGGACGGGCAGGGGCCAGTGGTCGTGGACGACCACAAGATTTCGCCGCCGCGTCGTGCCGAGATGAAGCGCTCGATGGAAGCACTGATCCATCACTTCAAGCTCTATACCGAAGGCGTTCACGTGCCCGAGGGCGAGGTCTATGCCGCCGTGGAAGCGCCGAAGGGCGAATTCGGCGTGTATCTGGTCTCGGACGGCAGCAACAAGCCGTACAAGTGCAAGATCCGCGCGCCGGGCTTTGCGCATCTGCAGGCGATGGACTTTCTGTGCCGCGGCCACCAGCTGGCCGACGTCTCGGCGATCCTGGGCTCCATCGATATCGTGTTCGGTGAGGTCGATCGGTGACATTGACGCCTCCCATCCAGTTTGACCGCGCATCGGGCGCGCTCCAGGGGGTAAACCTCTGGGAGCGCACGATGGCGTGCGTGCTGGCTGCGGGGGCCAAATTGTCGGCGTCGTTCTCGCATCGCGGCTACAATATGTGCGCCAACCTGATGCGCCGCACCGTGCTGCCGGCGCGTGATCTGGTGGTGAAGCTGAACGCGGATGCGCTGTTCGCATTCCCGTTCGGCGACGGCTATTGGAGCAAGCTGCTGGATCGCAGCTTCTCCTACGAAGACGAGCTCGAACTGCTGTTCAAGAACTCGGTCGATGTGGATTACACGCTGCTCGATTGCGGCGCGAATTACGGCTACTGGTCGGTACTGGTCTCCAGCGCGCCGTTCGGCTCGCACAAGGCGATTGCCATCGAGCCGTCGGGCGCGAATTTTCCCAAGCTTGCGAACAACGCCAGGATCAATGGTGACCGTTTCGAGGTCATCAAATGCGCCATTGGTTCGATCCGCGGCACCGCGCGCCTGTCGGGCACCAAGCATGAGGCCTTCAGCATCGCGGGCGACCAGAGCGCCGGTGAGGAAGTGCCTGTCATCGCGCTCGACAATCTGCTCGACGACGGCAAGCTGTCGATCTCTGGCAAATATCTCATCAAGCTCGACGTCGAAGGCGTCGAGATCGAGGCCATCAAGGGCGGCACGCGTTTGCTGCAGGGCGACTCGGTCATCATGTGCGAAGAGCACGGCAATGACCCCGCGCATACGGTCTCGCGCTACATCCTGGATCAAACACCGCTGTCGCTGATCGTGCATGATCCCGCCACCAACCGCTTCGAAACCGTGACCGAGCTGTCGATTCTCGATCGCATCAAGGTGTCCACACACGTTGGCTACAATGTGTTCGGCACCGCGAGTGCGTTCTGGCTCGATCGCTTCAATCGTCTGAATGCGAGCGCGGCTCGCCGCGTTCACTGAGAGTATCCACCATGTCTGTCCGCCGTCTGGCCCCGAAAGAACAGCAGCCCGCATCCTTCGACTTCACGCCCGAGAACCTGGCGTGGGCGAAGAAGCAGATCGAGAAATTCCCGCCGGGTCGCCAGGCCTCCGCGGTGATCTCGATCCTGTGGCGCGCGCAGGAACAGCACGCCGGCTGGGTGTCGGAAGCTGCGATCCGCTACGTCGCCGACATGCTGGACATGCCCTATATCCGCGTGATGGAGGTCGCGACCTTCTACACGATGTTCCAGCTGCAGCCGGTCGGCAAGAAGGCCCATATCCAGGTCTGCGGCACCACGCCTTGCATGCTGCGCGGCGCCGGCGACCTCATCGATGTCTGCCAGCATCGCATCCATCACGATCCCCACCATGTGTCGGCAGACGGCGACTTCTCGTGGGAAGAAGTCGAGTGCCTCGGTGCCTGCGTGAACGCACCGATGGTGATGATCTGGTCCGATACCTATGAGGATCTGACCAAGGACAGCATGAACAAGCTGATCGACGGTTTTGCCGCCGGCACGCCGCCGAAGCCGGGTCCGCAGATCGATCGTCAGTACGCAGCGCCTGAAGGTGGTGCGCGCGTGCTGAAGGATACGTCTGCGAACTACACCAAGCAGTTCGACGCGGCTCCGAAGGAGCCGGCGCTCGCTGATGCCGAACCGAAGAAGCAGACCGAAGCCGCGAATGCCCAGGAACGTCCGGCGCCGAAAGCTCCGGCTGCCGACGCGACCAAGGACAATCCGCCGAAGGGCGGCGCTCCGAAGGATCCGGGCAAATGAAGCGGGCGCGCGCAAAAGCCATTGCATTGAAGGCGGGGGACGATGCCGTGAACAAGTGGCTGTACATGCTGCTCCACACTGCGGCCGCGGCTGCGTTCATGTTCGTCCTGCAGCGCTTCGTCCTGCAGTCCACGTTTGAATCGAGCTTGATCTGGGCGATGGCCTTCGGCCTCGGCGCCGCAGTGATCGCCTTCAAGCAAACCAATCGCTGATCGAGGAAGCCATGCTCGACGACAAGGATCGCATCTTCCGCAATCTGTACGGCCTCGAAGACTGGGGTCTGGATGGCGCACGCCGTCGCGGCGGCTGGGATGGTACCAAGACCATCATCGACAAGGGCCGCGACTGGATCATCAACGAGATGAAGGCGTCGGGCCTGCGCGGCCGCGGCGGCGCCGGCTTCCCGACCGGCATGAAGTGGTCCTTCATGCCGAAGGAAAGCAAGGACGGCCGTCCGAGCTATCTCGTGGTCAATGCCGACGAGTCCGAGCCCGGCACCTGTAAAGACCGCGAGATCATGCGCCATGACCCGCATACGCTGGTCGAAGGCTGCCTGATCGCGTCTTTCGCGATGGGCGCCAATGCCTGCTACATCTATGTCCGCGGCGAATTCATCCGCGAGCGTGAGCGCCTGCAGGCCGCGATCGATCAGGCCTACGACGCCAACCTGATCGGCAAGAACAACATTCATGGCTGGCCGTTCGACCTCTATGTCGCCCACGGCGCCGGCGCTTATATCTGCGGTGAAGAAACCGCGCTGCTCGAAAGCCTCGAAGGCAAGAAGGGCCAGCCGCGCCTGAAGCCGCCATTCCCGGCCAATGTCGGTCTCTATGGCTGCCCGACCACCGTCAACAATGTGGAGTCCATCGCGGTCGCGCCGGACATCCTGCGTCGTGGCGCCTCGTGGTTCGCCGGCATCGGCCGCCCGAACAATGTCGGCACAAAACTTTACGGCATCTCCGGTCACGTCAACACGCCTTGCGTTGTCGAAGACGCGATGAGCATCCCGTTCCGTGAGCTGATCGAAAAGCATGGCGGCGGCATTCGTGGTGGCTGGGACAATCTGCTCGCGATCATTCCGGGCGGCGCCTCGTGCCCGATGATTCCGGCTGCGGATTGCGAAGAACTGATCATGGATTTCGACGGCACCCGTGCCGTGAAGTCGTCGTTCGGCACCGCCGGCGTCATCGTCATGGACAAGTCTACCGATGTCGTCGCCGCGATTGCCCGCATCAGCTATTTCTTCAAGCATGAGAGCTGCGGCCAGTGTACGCCGTGCCGTGAAGGTACCGGTTGGATGTGGCGCGTGCTCACCCGCATGGTCGAGGGCCGCGCCCACAAGCGCGAGATCGACATGCTGCTCGAAGTTACCAAGCAGGTCGAAGGCCACACCATCTGCGCGCTCGGCGATGCCGCCGCGTGGCCGGTGCAGGGCCTGATCCGCGCCTTCCGCCCGGAGATCGAACGCCGCATCGAAGAGTTCAGCCGCAAGGCCTCGCTCGACGATCAGGGCATTCTCGATCCCGCGCATCTGGTCGCGGCGGAGTAAGGACAATGACGAAACTGATCGTTGACGGCAAAGAGATCGATGTCCCCGCGGACTACACGCTGCTGCAGGCGTGCGAAGCGGCTGGCGCCGAGATTCCGCGCTTCTGCTATCACGAGCGCCTGTCCATCGCCGGCAATTGCCGCATGTGTCTGGTGGAAGTGAAGGGCGGGCCGAAGCCGGTCGCCAGCTGCGCCTGGGGCGTGCGCGACTGCCGTCCGGGTCCGAATGGAGAGCCGCCCGAAATCTCCACGCGTTCGCCGATGGTCAAGAAGGCCCGCGAAGGCGTGATGGAGTTCCTGCTCATCAACCACCCGCTGGATTGCCCGATCTGCGACCAAGGCGGCGAGTGCGATCTGCAGGACCAGGCGATGGGCTATGGTGTGGACACCAGCCGCTTCGCCGAGAACAAGCGCGCCGTCGAGGACAAGTATCTCGGCGCGCTCGTGAAGACCTCGATGACCCGCTGCATCCAGTGCACGCGCTGCGTCCGCTTCGCCGCGGAAGTCGCCGGTGCGCCGGAAATGGGCGCCATCGGCCGCGGCGAGGACATGGAGATCACCTCCTTCCTCGAAACCGCGCTGACCTCGGAGCTGCAGGGCAATCTGGTCGATATCTGCCCGGTCGGTGCGCTGACCTCGAAGCCCTATGCGTTCGCGGCGCGTCCGTGGGAGCTCGGCAAGACCCAGTCCATCGACGTGATGGATGCGGTCGGCTCGGCGATCCGTGTCGATACCCGTGGCCGCGAAGTGATGCGCATCCTGCCGCGCGTCAACGAAGCGGTGAACGAGGAGTGGATCTCGGACAAGACCCGTCACGTGGTCGACGGCCTGCGCACCCAGCGCCTCGATCGTCCGTTCGTTCGTGAAAACGGCAAGCTGCGCGCCGCCACCTGGGGTGAGGCCTTTGCGGCCATCGCTGCCAAGGTCTCGGCTGCGGGCAACAAGGTCGCTGCCGTCGCAGGTGATCTCGCAGCCGTCGAAGA
>CALRZK010000040.1:0-10977 GCA_943372615.1 Bradyrhizobium ivorense
GCATCGACGGCCCTCACCTCGGCGGAGTCCTTCCGCGGCGGGAAAATCTTGCTGACGCCATCGAAGGAGATGATGGCACGCCCTTGCTGGTCCGGAATTGGCACGGGCGCTCCGACCGGTTTGGACACGGGAGCGTTCATTGGATGCTGTTTCTGCGCAGATGTGAAGCACGGGGCCGGCCTGCGTGTCGCGGGCGCCGTTTGGCGGTAAATGACTGATTTCCCGCCATATTTCAACCGCACTGCACAAAACGAAAAATTGCAGCACTTTCAATGGCGTGACGGAGCAAAATATTACCGGGAGGCAGCGCTGGGCAGCATGAAACGCCTCCCGGCTCACATATCGCTCAGGACCCCAGCTTCCACTCCCAGACGATGTCCTTGACCTGCACCTGCTTGGGGATCAGACCGAGCTTGAAGAACCGGTCGGCCGTTTCCTGCTGGGTCGCGATGATCTTCTCGTTGATCGGCACCACATTGTATTCGGAGCGCTCCACCGCCTTGACCGTCGCCGCCTTGTCCACGCCGGTCGCCTCCTGCAGCCGCGCGGCGATCTCCGCGCGATTGGCGGTGCCCCACTTGCCTTCATCGGCAAAGGTCTTGTTGAGCAGCGCAACGATGTCGCCATGCTTGCCGGCAAATTCCTTGTTGGCGAGGAAGAAGGAATTGGACTCCTGCACATCCTTCGAGAAGGCGATCACGCGGGCGCCCTTGATCTCGGCCAGCGAGAGATAGGGATCCCAGATCGACCACGCATCGATATTGCCACCGGCAAAGGCCGCCACGGCATCGGCGGGGCCGAGCGTCACCGGCGTGATGTCGGTATAAGCGAGGCCGGCCTTTTCGAGCGCGGCCACCGTCGTATTATGCGCGCTCGATCCCTTGGCGAAACCGACCTTCTTGCCCTTCAAATCGGCAAGCGTCTTGATCGGTGAATTCTCGGGAACGACGATCCCCTGATTGTAGCCGATGGACGGCACCGCGGCGACATAGAGGAGATTGGCGCGCGCCGCCTGCGCAAAGATCGGCGGCGCATCGCCGGTATAGCCGAAATCCACATTGCCCGTATTGATCGCTTCGAGGATCGGTGGGCCGAACTGGAATTCAACCCATTTGATGGTGATGCCTTTTTCGCTGAAGACTTTCTCCAGCGTGCCGCGCTGCTTCACCGCAGGAAAGATTCCGGCCTTCTGGAAGCCGATTCGGATCTCCTTTGGCTGCTCAGCAGCCGGCGCCTTGCTGGTGAATTGCGACAACAGCAGCGTGGCGGCGATGGTCGCCAGCACAACGCGTCTCGACTTCGACATGGATTTTCTCGCTCTGTAGGCGTCGCG
Source organism: Bradyrhizobium ivorense (assembly GCA_943372615.1). Classification (GTDB taxonomy): domain Bacteria; phylum Pseudomonadota; class Alphaproteobacteria; order Rhizobiales; family Xanthobacteraceae; genus Tardiphaga; species Tardiphaga ivorense_A. The sequence continues at coordinate 1,334 of CALRZK010000040.1, forward strand.
CCCGATGCGTCGACGTGATGGCGAAACGCTAGGCGAGATCGCGAAGATTGTGCTTTCAAAGGTGAGCAGCGCTCGGCAAGATTTGCGATCTGCGCTACCGCATCCGGAGCAGCTTTTATCTCGGGCACGCAGAAAATTATTTCGTCGCAAAGTGCGGCAGCGCAGTGTTCGGAGAAAGTTCGGCTCCACGCTGCGGCTCCAACAGAACGCCTGCATCGCCGCGTCGATAACTACAGTTTCCCATTTCATTGACTGGAACCGGCAGCTCTCCCACCCTTTGCCTATACGGATTTCCATTTGCAAAGCGGCATCACCATGCTTCCGATCCTTCTCTCGCATCTCCTCAATCGCTATCTCCGTCGCCGCACCCGCGCGCTGCAGATGGCGGCGCTGGCGACCATGCTCTCGACCTCCTTCGCCTGCGCGCAGACGCCGGATACCGTCCGCATCGGCTATCAGAAATCATCGACCCTGATCGCCGTGCTGAAGACGAATGGCGAGTTGGAAAAAGCGCTCACCCCGCTCGGCGTGAAGATCTCCTGGCACGAATTCACCAGCGGCCTGCCACTGCTCGAAGCCATCAATACCGGCAATGTGGATTTCGGCGCCGATGTCGCCGACACCGTGCCGCTATTCGCGCAGGCCGCCGGCGCCAAGCTTGCCTATGTCGCCGAGGAAGCCGCCTCGCCTGCCGCGCAGGCCATCGTGGTGCCCGCGGGATCGCCGTTAAAAACGCTGGCCGATCTCAAGGGCAAGAAGGTCGCCGTCACCAAGGGCGCTGGCAGCCACTTCCTGCTGCTCGCCGCGCTCAGCAAAGCCGGCCTTAGCTTCAAGGACATCCAGCCGGCCTATCTGCCGCCAGCCGATGGCCGCATCGCTTTTGTCGGCGGCAATGTCGATGCCTGGGTGGCATGGGATCCGTTCCTTACCAGCGCACAGCGCCAGAGCAATGCGCGCGTTCTCGCGGACGGTAGCAACGGCCTCGCCAGCTACAAGCGCTACTATCTCTCCTCCGCCGCTTACGCCGCCAAACGCGCTGACGTACTGAACGTCATCTTCAGGAAACTGGACGAAACCGGCAAATGGGCGAAGGCCGAGCCGAAAGAAGCTGCAAAGCTGCTTTCCGGCCTGTGGGGCATCGACGCCGCCACCGTTGAGGAAGCCAACAGCCATCGCTCCTACAAGGTCGGTGCCGTCACCAAGGCCGGCCTATCCGAACAGCAGACCATCGCCGACGCATTCTTCGCCGAGAAGCTGATCCCGGTGAAGGTCAATGCCGCCGACGTGACCATCTGGTCGCCGAAGTAACACCGTCTCTCATCGAAAGTGCATCACATGAAACTCATTCTCTCGGCGCTCGCCGCGGCCGCGCTAACACTCACGTCCATCGTCACCGCAGGCGCACAGACCGCGCCCAAGACCGAACTCAAAGTCGGCTTCGTGCCCGGCCCTTACATCGACGGTTTCAAGGCGGGCGTTGAGCCAGAGCTGAAGAAGAAGGGCTACACCGTCAAATACTACGAATTCTCCACCGGCCTCGAAGCCAACACCGCGGTGTTCAAGAACGACATCGACGCCAATGTAATGCAGCACACGGTGTTTCTCGACAGCTACAACCAGCGTCAGAAAACCGACCTGACCGGCATCATCACCGTGCCGACGCCGCCGATGGGGCTCTATTCGACCAAGCACAAGAAGGCTGAAGACGTGAAGGCCGGCGCGACTGTTGTGGTGCCGAACGATCCGGTGAACCTGCAGCGCGCGCTGTGGATCCTGCGCGATCTCGGCTGGATCGAGATCAAGGATAACAACCCCGTCGATGTCACCGAACTCGACGTCGTGAAGAACCCGAAGGGCATCAAGATCGTTCCGCTGGAAAACGCACAGGCGCCGCGCGCGCTCGGCGATGCCGACTTCGCCGCCGTGCAGGGCAATTTCGCCATCTATAGCGGGCTCAAGCTGACGGAAGCGTTTGCGCTGGAGAAGATGACCAAGCCCTATACCAACGTGGTCGCGATCCGCCGCGGCAACACCGACACGCAGTGGGCCAAGGACATCGTCGCCGCCTATCAGTCGGACACGTTCAAGACCGCCATCCGCAACGACAGGTTCTATGCCGGCTTCACGCTACCGGAATACTTCAACTAGTCCCTGCCCGGTGATTTGACTCCGGGCGTGTCTCGGATACGCTTTCCGACGGTGTCTTGAGACGCCGTCGGAAGCGAGGATATGAATACCCGGATCGTCGTTGCATTGCTGGCTTTGTGCGCGTTCGCCCCATCGGCGAGTGCCCAATCGCCGTCAAGCTTCGAGATCGCCGCCCGCTCCCGCGGCACGCCGGACATCCCCGGCCTCAACATGGTCTGGCTGCGGCCCTGGACCGCGCTGCGCCTCGCCCGCGAATGGCGCTACATCGTGGTGCATCAGTCGGAAGGCGCGGTCGGCTCGGCCTGGCGCAATGCCGTAGCCCAGATGCAGAAGCCGGATCGCCGCGGTGTCGCCATCTGGGTGGAAACCGATGGCACGGTCTATTGGTCCACCCCAGAATGGGCGGTGCCGAAACATCTCAATCGCGGCAACCGCAACGACAACAAATATATCGACAATTCATCGACCTATCAGCAGATCGACGACGAGAGCGCGATTGGCGTCGAATTCGTCGGCAACTATCCCAATGTCCGCAAGCCTCCGACAGAAGCCCAGATTGCCGCATGGCGCGTCCTCGTGCGCGTGTTGCAGGCCCGCTACGACATCCCGAACGAGCGTGTCTTCGCGCATAACTGGATCGACTACAAGGATCGGCGATACTGCGAAGGTTGCGAGCTGGCGAGGATTGCGCGGACGCAGGGTGTGGAGACGGCGCAGCAGGTGGAGAAGGGACAGTAGGTTGGCGACCAGAAGAGCCCCTCACCCGCCGCTCAGACGCGGCGACCTCTCCCCGGTGGGGAGAGGTAAAGGCGACAGCGCTCAACTTCACCTCTCCCCACCGGGGAGAGGTCGGATCGCCCTTGCGATCCGGGTGAGGGGGCACACTCCGCTAGTAGCGTTTACGTCCCCACCCGCAACGCCGCACCGCGCTTGCGGAGCAGCGCAATCACCGACAGCGCCGTGATGCGGCCGGTTTTCGGATTCTCTGACGGGATGTTCTCGATCTGCATCGAGAAGCGCGCGGAATCCGCATCCACCTCGACGCGATGAACATTGCGGGTCAGCGCCGGATCGGCCCAGATCTGCAGCGTGGTCGCATCCGGCCCGATGCCGGCGAGCGACAGCGCGACGGCGACATTGAGATTCGCCGGAAAGCCTTTCGCTGCCTCGCGTGCAGTGCCTTCAAAAATCTTCAACGGCTCGGTGATGCTCTCGATGTCGATCTTGTTCTCGACGATGTAAGGCGCACCCGCGAGTCCCTTCACCGGCTTGCGCGTCACCATCTTCACCGAATGGATTTTGCCCTCGGCCGCGGCCGTCACCGCATCAAGGCCAATCAAGGCGCCGGTCGGCACCACGATCTGCCCACCATGTTTCTTGGCGAGCTCGATGAGATCGTCATTGAACAAGAGAGCGCCCGCACTCAGCACGATGGCGGTCTTGCCCTTGGTCACGAACGGCTTGACGATCTCCGGCAGCAAATTGGCCGGCGCACATTCGATCACGATGTCGGCCACGGCTTCGAGATCCGCGATCGGCAAGATCGGCGGCGCCTTGCCGAGCTTCGACAGGAAAGCCGCATGCTTGTCCGGACTCTGCACTGAGATTGCCGCCAGCGACAGGCCGGCGATCCCGCGATCGAGCTCCTCGACCACCTTCTGCCCGATCCCGCCCAGACCGACCACGGCGACGCGCGCCACCGACATTGTTTCCCTGCTCATCACTGCCATCCCGCTTCACGCTGACGTTATCGTTTGTCACGTTCTTTTTGTCGCAGCCGCTGCCGAATGTCCAATGCAGCCATGCTGAGGCCTCATGTCCCCTGTCATTGCGGCGAGCCTGACGCTATCTCTCGGGCAACCGGTCTTACAGGAGTTGCAGTGTCCCATCGTTTCACGCGCCGCCATCTCGTCGGAGGCGCCGGCGCCCTCGCCGCCGGTCTTGCCATCTCGCCGGCTAAGGCGCAGCAAGTGGCAACTGCACAATCAGGCGGCAATCCCCGCGCCTTCCCGAAAGGCTTCGTCTGGGGCACCGCGACCTCGTCCTATCAGATCGAGGGCGCCGTCGATGCCGAAGGCCGCGGCCACTCGATCTGGGACACGTATTCACGCCTGCCCGGCAAAATCCGCGACAACAGCAATGGCGACCGCGCCAACGAGCATTTCGCGCGCTATAAGGAAGACGCCGCGCTGATGAAGGAGCTGGGCACCACGGCCTATCGCTTTTCCATCGCCTGGCCGCGCATCTTCCCCGACGGCACCGGCACGCCGAATCCCAAAGGGCTCGATTTCTACCATCGCCTGATCGACGAACTGCTCGCCAGTGGCATCGCGCCCTACGCGACGCTGTATCACTGGGATCTTCCGCAGGTGCTGCAGGATCGCTTCGGCGGCTGGGCCTCGCGCGAAACGTCCAAGGCCTTCGGCGACTATGCGGGCTATGTCGCCAAACACATCACCGATCGCGTGAAGAACGTCTTCACCATCAATGAATGCGCGACCTTTGTGGATTTCGGCTATGGCGTGGCGCCGATCGAAATGGCGCCGGGCATCAAGTCCACGCAGAAGGAGCTGAACCAGATCCGCCATCACGTCGCGCTCGGCCACGGCCTCGCCGTGCAGGCGATCCGCGCGCAAGGCCGTGCCGGCACGGAGGTGGGCGTGGCCGAAAACCTCGCCTCCTGCATTCCGGTGATCGAGACGCCTGATCATATCCAGGCTTCGGAAATCGCAACGCGCGAAATGAATGGCGGCTATCTCACCGTGATCATGGAAGGTCGCTACACCGACGCCTTCCTCAGCTATGCCGGCGCGAACGCCCCTGTCTTCACCGAGGACGATCTGAAGATCATCGGCTCTCCGATCGATTTCCTCGGCCTCAACATCTATATGCCGCAGCACTATGTCGCCGCCCCCGCGGACGCCTCAGGTTTTGCTCTGGTGCCAACGCCCGCTTCGTTCCCACGGATGGACTCCGATTGGCTCCGCGTCGGCCCGGAGGCGATGTACTGGGCGCCGCGGAATGTCGCAAAGCTCTGGAACGTGAAGAAGATTTTTATCACCGAGAATGGTGCGTCGGCCGCCGACAAGCCGGCGCCGGATGGCCGGATTTTTGACCTCGATCGCATCATGTATCTGCGCGCCTATCTCGGGCAATTGCAACGCGCGACATCGGAAGGTGTGCCGGTCCAGGGCTATTTCCACTGGAGCCTGATGGACAATTTTGAATGGATCGACGGCTATGAAAAGCGCTTCGGACTGTTTCACGTCGATTTCAACACGCAGAAGCGCACGCCGAAACTGAGTGCGGAGTTTGATCGGCAGGTGATCGAAGCGAATGCGCTGGTCTAACAGCCATTGCGAGGAGCGTAGCGACGAAGCAATCCAGAGCCATAAGAAGGACGACTGGATTGCTTCGCTTCGCTCGCAATGACGGTTGAGAGGTTCTACAGCAACTTCCCATCTGCCCCGAAAAACGGATGCGGCCCGTCGAATTCGCCGATCGGCACCTGATGCGTAACCAGATGGCCGCCATCGCCGTCCGGAAACCAGACATGGAGATGGAAGGCCGGGGGCTCCACCCGGAATGACGGCGGACGGATTTCGGCGAGATCGAGATCCACCGCATGGTTCGGCGCCGGGCAGATCGTCGCTGCGGTGCCGGCGAAGGTCGTCAGTGTCGCGCGATGGACATGACCGGCTGCGACGATACGCACACGTGGATGCTTGCGGATGATCTCCGCGAGTTCATTGGCATTAAAAAGGTCCTGCACGTCCATGTGTTCGATGCCGGTGCGGAATGGCGGGTGGTGCAGGAACAGCAGAGCCGGTCGATCGTGAGATGAGCCCAGCGTCGCATCGAGCCAGTCCAGAGTCGCCGCTTCCAGCGTGCCATGGGGTTTGCCCGGCACGTGCGAGTCCAGCAGGATCACATCCAGCGGCCCCACCGTGCGCGCCTGGTCGAGCGGGCCAGCGGCATGCGCATAAGCCCAATCAGGAAAAGCCGCCCGCATCATCTCGCGGGCATCGTGATTGCCGGGTACGCCGATGAACGGAATCTTGAGCGGCGCAAGGAGCCGCCACAGATGCTCGTACTCGCCCGGTGTCGGCGTATCGACGAGATCGCCGGAGATCACGACCAGATCCGGCCGCGGCTCCAGCGCGTTCAGCTCGGCGACGCAGCGCTCCAACGCCTTGGCGGTATCGACCTTGTTATAAGCGAGTTCGCCGGGCGCCTTGATGTGCAGGTCGGAAATCTGGGCAATGATCGTCGGTTTCGACATCAGTCTTCTTTCGGCAACACGCGAACGGCGTCGGGCGCAATCGACAGTCCGACGCGCTCCCCTGCCTGCACATTGATCCTGTTTGGCGCGTCCACCGTCAAGGACCGGTTCGCCGCACCGGCCACGATGACGCGCTGGCGGTCGCCGATGAAACTGACGCTCTCGACAGTGCCGCGAAGAAATGCGTCACCCTCGGCGACGATGCCGATGGTCTCAGGCCGGATCATTGCCACAGCGGCGACATTGTCGGACGCATCGTTGAGCGCCAACCAGCCGCCGGGCAACGTCAGCCGTCCACCGGCGATCGGCCCCTCGACGATATTCGCCGCGCCGACAAACTCCGCCACAAAACGGTTCTGCGGCTCGAAATAGACCTCGCGTGGCGTGCCGATCTGGGCGATGGCGCCCTTGCGCATCACCACGATGCGATCGCCAAGCTCCATGGCTTCGGCCTGATCATGGGTGACATAGATCGCGGTGATCCCGAGTTCGCGCAGCAGCCGGTTGAGCTCGCTACGCAGCCGGTCGCGCAGCGATGCGTCGAGTGCGGTCAGCGGCTCGTCCAGCAGCAGCACGCGCGGACGCACAGCCACCGCTCGTGCCAGCGCGACACGCTGGCGCTGGCCGCCGGACAACTGGTCGATGCGGCGGTTCTCGAGCCCGCCGATATTGGTGAGCGCCACCATCTCAGCGACGCGCGCGGCGCGCTCGGCCTTGCCAACGCCGCGGATCTTGAGGCCATAGCCGATATTGTCGGCCACGGTCATGTTGGGAAACAGCGCATAGGACTGGAACACCATGCCCACATGGCGCTGCTCAATAGGCGTATGCGTCACATCGTTGTTGTCGAACAGGATACGGCCGCCGGTATCGGGCGTCTCGAGCCCCGCGATGATGCGCAGCATCGTGGTCTTGCCGCAACCGGAGGGGCCGAGCAGCACCAGCGTCTCGCCCGCGACGATATCGAGAGAGGCCGGCGACAGCGCCTGCGTGCCATCGGGAAAGGTCTTGCCGCAATTGACGACATGCACGGCGGCGCCGTGCGAGGCTGTGGCGTTCATCGGGTCTGGCTCTTGTCGGCAAACATCTGCATCGCCACCAGCAAGGGCACGATCATGATGAAGAAGATCAGCGTATAGGCGGAAGCGACTTCCAGCCGCATCGACGCGTAACTATCGGCAAGGCCGACGGGCAGCGTCTTGGTCAGCGGCGTGTGCAGCATCCAGGTCAGGTTGAATTCACCGAGCGACAGCGTGATCACCATCAGCGATCCGGCCAGAATACCGGGCATCGCATTGGGCACGATGACATTGCGAAAGCGCGTCCATGGCGAGGCACCGAGCGAGGCAGCGCCCTCGTCCAGCGTTTTGATGTCCACCGAGGCGAACACCGCCATCACCGAACGCACCATGAAGGGCATGGTGAAGACCACATGGCCGGCGAGAATGAACAGCCACGACTGGCGGAAGCTGCCGAAGCCGCCATAGGTGAGCAGCAACGCCAGCGCGATGGCGAGGCCGGGGATCGCCAGCGGCAGCGTGATGATCTCCTCGATCACGCGAGAGAGGCGCCCGCCCCGCACATGCAGCGCGTAAGCGGCGGGCACGCCGACGACGAGCGTCACGGCAAGTGTGGCGAAGGCGATCAGGAACGAGAGCCCGATCTCGCCGGCATAGAGCCCCCAGACCTGCGCGACCCATTGCAGCGTGACGCCGGACTGGATGCCGCGGAAATAATTGACGGTGACGCCAGCCGATATCGAGAGGATCACCGGCACGACGAGGAATGCCGCAACCAGCAACGTGAAGCCGAGTTGTCCGGCAAAGATCAGGCGATCGCGCATGCCCTCACCCCGCTGCGGCGACAGTGCCGCCGGTCATGCTGCGCGCCAGCGCGAGGATGGCCCAGGCGATGACACCGAGGCCGATGGAGAGCGCCGCGGAGATCGCGAAATTCGCTGCCAGCGTGAACTCGGTATAGATCAGCATCGGCAGCACATCGATATTGGTGGCGAGCGTAAAGGCCGTACCGAACGCGCCCATGGCGGTGGCAAAAGCAATCGCGCCGGAGGCGATGAAGGCCGGCACCAGCGCCGGCAGCACGACATCGCGCTGTACTTCCCATGGGCTCGCGCCGAGCGAGCGCGCGGCTTCTTCCAGTCCGCGGTCGAGCTTCTGCACCGCCGCCATGATGGTGAGGATCACGCGCGGGATCGAGAAATAGAGATAGCCGAGAAACAGGCCGAAGATCGAATAGGCAAACACCACCTTCTCGCCTGACAGCGCAAGCGTGATCGCGCCGATGATACCCTGGCGACCGGCGAGCAGGATGATCAGGAAGCCGATGACCACGCCGGGAAACGCCAGCGGAAAGGTCAGCATCGCGATCAGCACGGTGCGACCGGGAAAGCGATGACGCTGCAGGAACAGGCCGACGATGGTTGCAATCACCAGCGTGGCGATCGTTGTCGCAGCCGCCAGCACCACCGTATTGATCAGCGTGGCGCGGTAGCGCGGCTCGGTGAGGATCGCGAGATAGGCCGCGACGCCGCGCTCGCCGCCCGCACCGACGGCCAGCAATTGCGCCATCGGCAGAACGAAGAACGCCGCGGTGACGACCACCAGCGGCAACAGGCAGAGCCAGATGAAATTGCGGTGTGACATCGAGAGTGGCGGTGCCCCTGCGTCAGGGGCACCATTCTGCATCAACGGACTTCGGCGAGATAGCGGTCGCTGAAACCTTTCTGCGCCAATTCCATCTTGCCCCAGTCCACGCTCTTGGCGCGGGCATATTCGCTATCCGGCAGGAATTTTGATTTCACCGCTTCCGGCAGCTCGATCTTGCGGGCCGGACGCAGATAGGCATTGGTCCAGATCGCCTGGCCCTTGTCGGACAGCAGGTAGTCCATGACCTTCTTGGCCTTGTCCTTATGCGGCGCGTTCTTCACGAGGCCGACCACATACGGGAAAACCACGGTGCCTTCGCAGGGAATGACGAATTCGAAATTGCCCTTCTCGCTGTATTTCGCGCGATAGGCGTTGAAGTCGTAGTCGAACAGGATCGGCATTTCGCCGGAGACGACGCGGGCGTAGGATGTCTGCTTCGGCACCATGGCGTCGTTCTTCTTCAGCTCCTTGAAGAAGGCGATGCCCGGATCGAAATTGGTGTCCGAACCGCCGAGCGCCAGATTGGCAGCGACGGCGCCGACATAACC
>CALRZK010000041.1:0-10968 GCA_943372615.1 Bradyrhizobium ivorense
GTATCATCTTGCCGGTCATTGAAGCCGATCACAGAGATCCAGGCCTGTCCGTTTACACTTTCTGAAGGTGTGGCAGACAATTACCGGTAAAATTTCAGGGAAACTTCAGAACCTGCGGCTTCGCGCAATGGTAGCGTCCATCGCGAACGCCTGAAACGTGCCCGCAATCGCGGGCTGCGGGCGCTCGTTTTACGAGGGAAGGGGCCCGCCATGAAAACCACCTGCGCATTGTTTGCTGCACTGATCGTATTCGCCGTCACGCCGGCCAAGGCGGTGACGATCGATCTCTCAGTAATGTCGTGCAAGCAATTCATCGAATCCAAGCCGGACGATATCGCGATGGTGCTGACCTGGATCGACGGTTGGTACAAAGGCGACTCCGACGAGGCGCTGATCGATACCGAGGTGTTCACCGAGAACGCCAAGAAGTTCGGTGCCTATTGTGCGACCAATCCTGGCGTCAGCATTGTCACGGCTGCCGAAAAGATCCTCGGAAAATAGCGCCTCAATCTGTGGCTTTGTGTCCGGGCATGTCCGAACAGGGCTGCAAGGCAGGGCGGCACCGCTTGCGCGTGCTTGGCGCGTGCGAAAGGCGGGTGGTATAAGGGCTCCGACTTTCACGGAGCCTTTTTGCCATGAGACTGCTCAGCGCCGTCGCGATGCTCGCGCTACTGACCGGACCCGCCTCGGCCCAGATGATGAATCTGATGCCGGAAGTTAAGACCATGTCGCCAGAGGAGAAGGAGCAGGACGCCATTCGGCAAAAGGCCTACCGCGATTCCTTGCGCCAGATTCCCGACAACAAAGCCAATCTCGATCCGTGGGGCAATGTCCGTAGTGATGCGCCGAAGGCCGCGGCACCAGCCAAGCAGCCACGTACCAAGACCGGCAGCGCCACGCATTAAGGCCTCTGCCGTCGAGGTGGCAGTCGCGGCGTGTGCTGTAGCGTCCTTGATCGTCGGTCAATTGTTCCAGGACGACAGTGGCACTTCGAACATGCCGCCTGCCTCTTCGTTCTCAACCATGATTGCGCCCCGAAGCACGCCCGTTGCCTGCACGAGCTCGGCCGCAAGCTGGCGGGCGTGTTTCATCGCATCCTGCTCGGTCTCGAAGTTGGTGCCTTCGTCATCGAGAAAGGTGTGTTCGGAGATGATATGAAAATAAAACAGCGGCAACTGGGATGACCACTTCTGGGGCACATCGGGTCGTCCATTGGCACCTGAGGTTGCCGGGGACGATGGTACCGCTAAACCAACTCTTCGGGCGCGTCGACAAAAATCGTGAAAAATTTACGGCAAATGCGCGGTTTTTTTGAGTTGTGTCCCGTGTAGTTCCGGTTGTGGAACCGAAACGATAGCTCGTCCATCTTTGCGTGCAGCGTTCTGCGACGGTGCGGTCCGCTGCGAATCCAATGGCAGGAAGCGAAACTCTGATGCGCACGGCCTTTGTTTTCATCGGCGCGGCAATCGCCGAAATCGTCGGCTGCTTCGCCTTCTGGGCCTGGCTACGTCTTGGTAAACCTGCCTGGATCCTGATCCCCGGTATCGCCTCGCTGGTTCTGTTCGCTTATCTGCTCACGCTGGTGGAAAGCGAAGCCGCGGGCAGGGCCTATGCAACTTATGGCGGAGTCTATATCGCGATGTCCGTGCTGTGGCTGTGGCTCGCCGAAGGCTTTCGCCCGGATCGCTGGGATATCGCGGGGGCGGCGATCTGCCTGGTCGGCGCTGCGGTTATCATCGCGGGCCCGCGTTGATCGCGTGCTGGTCTTTTCCCGTGCGCCAGTGTAAAAGCTCATAGCTTCTTCTCGCATTTGAAGAGGCTATGATGAACGATCTCAGCACGTGGTTTGAACAACAGCACCACGGCCTGCACACCTTCCGCGCCTTCCAGCAAAAGCTCGACAATCTCAGCAGCCGTGCGCCCGAGCACAGCGCGCTATGTAAACTCCTGAACAATCTCGTCACGCCTTATATCGATGTCTATGACGAGGCGCCGCTGCCTGCCGCGGAAGCTGCTCGCGCGCATCGGCGATTGGCCGAACTCCTGGCGAGCATTGATCTTGCTGCACCTGCCGAGCGCCGTCTTGCCGACTTCAACCGCATTGCGAGTTGCGATCTGGTGAATGCGAGCATCAATCGCTGATGCCGTCGCGATCCCGCAGCGTCATCATCGTTGCGGTGAGCAGGGCGATCAGCCGCTCCTGACCATTGCTGATGGCGAAGACATCGGACTGTGTGAGCGTCAACGTACGCCCGGGCTTCACCACGCGTCCGCGAGCGACAATGCGCTCTCCCACGGCCGGCGCCACCAGATTGATCTTGAATTCGGTGGTGAGCACGCCCGCGCCTTCGGGCATAAGGCTGAGCGCCGAATAGCCTGCCGCGCTGTCGGCGATCGCGCTCACCGCGCCCGCATGGACGAAGCCATGTTGCTGAGAAATGGCGGGCGAGGGGATCATCACGATCTCCACCGCGCCCGGCGTGATATTGCCGAGCGATGCGCCGAGGGTGGCCATCAGGCCCTGCCTGGCAAAACTGTCGCGGATGCGATTGGCGGTGTCCATGGAGGGGTGTCCTGAGGCGATGAGCTGGAGGGTGGGTGGTGCCGTCAGGGATAGTATCGGGCGTCATCAGGGATGAAAGGGGCGGTCCGGTGCGTGTTGCGCCGGCGATCCGATCGCGCGCATGCGCCGCAGTCCATCTCCCTGTGGAGTTGTCTGTTTTAGTAGACAAATCGCCGCGGGCCGCTATACGACTGGTTGATAACTCGCATCAGAACGACCGGACGCTTTTCGCCCATGGCCTACAGCATCTACGGAACGCCGTATAAGCCGACGGAGAAGGTGTTTTACGGCACCGTCGATACGATCGACCATGCGATCACCGAACTGAAGCGCTTGCGCAAGGCCGGCATTGCCGACGTCTATGCGATCGGCGTCTCGCCGGAGCTGGCGAACCTGCCTCTGCCCGCCGCCGCCAAAGTCTGAAGTCTCGATTTTTGAGGGTAAGCCGGCCGATGCGGAGCTCGTCTCCAAATCTGAGTGGTCAGCACCCAAATTTTTGAAGGAACATATTGCGAACATAGAACAGATGGGGTACATTGAATCATCAACACGGCCCCGCCCGTTCATATGTCCCTGTCGCGAATCCCTTCATAAGGAGCTAGATCAATGGCTGCCAATTCGTCTGCCCTGCGTATCGTTGAAGGATCCTCCATGGACAAGTCTAAAGCCCTGGCGGCTGCGCTCTCCCAGATCGAGCGTCAGTTCGGCAAGGGCTCGGTGATGAAGCTCGGCAAGAACGACCGCTCGATGGATATCGATGTGATTTCGTCGGGCTCGCTGGGACTGGATATTGCGCTCGGTGTCGGCGGTTTGCCCAAGGGCCGTATCATCGAAATTTATGGACCGGAATCGTCGGGTAAAACCACGCTGGCGCTGCACTGCGTTGCCGAGGCGCAGAAGAAGGCCGGTATCTGTGCCTTCATCGACGCTGAACACGCGCTTGACCCGGTCTATGCCCGTAAGCTCGGCGTCAATGTCGACGAACTCCTGATCTCGCAGCCCGATCACGGCGAACAGGCGCTGGAAATCGCCGACACGCTGGTGCGCTCGGGCGCGGTGGATGTGCTGATCATCGACTCCGTCGCTGCACTGGTGCCACGCGCCGAACTCGAAGGCGAAATGGGCGATGCGCTGCCCGGCCTGCAGGCACGCCTGATGAGCCAGGCGCTGCGCAAGCTGACCGCCTCGATCAACAAATCCAACACCATGGTCATTTTCATCAACCAGATCCGCATGAAGATCGGTGTGATGTATGGCTCGCCGGAAACCACCACCGGCGGCAACGCCCTGAAATTCTACGCCTCGGTCCGCCTCGACATCCGCCGCATCGGCGCGATCAAGGAGCGGGATGAAGTGGTCGGCAACTCGACCCGCGTGAAGGTGGTCAAGAACAAGCTGGCACCGCCCTTCAAGCAGGTCGAATTCGACATCATGTATGGCGAAGGCGTCTCCAAGATGGGCGAAATCCTCGATCTCGGCGTCAAGGCTGGCATCGTCGAGAAGTCCGGCGCCTGGTTCTCCTATGACAGCCAGCGTCTCGGCCAGGGTCGCGAAAATTCGAAGGCGTTCCTGCGCGCCAATCCGGACATGACCGCCAAGATCGAAGCCTCGATCCGGCAGAATTCCGGCCTGATCGCCGAGCAGATTCTCGCCGGCAAGCGTGAGGAAGAAGACGGCGATACCGAAGGCTCGGAGCCGGCGGAAGATTGATGCGACCGCCCGGCCTCATGGCCGGGCAGATGCAACCGTTTCGCGGCGGGATGTTGTGAGGGTCTGTTGCCGATGCCTCGCAGCGCTCGTCGCACACACAAAGGGTCCCGCTTGCGGGGCCCTTTTCGTTTGTGCGCTTATGCGTTCGGTCTGTTCACGGCGTGACACGCGACGCCATTGATCAGCATCGGCACGTCGCGCCGGCACAGGTCGAACGCGTCCGGGCAGCGCGGGTGAAATGTGCAGCCCGTCGGTGGATCGATCGGATTGGGAATTTCGCCGGAAACTGCGATGCGGGCCCGTCCGGACATTGCGAGATCCGGCACGGCGCCAAGCAGCATCCGCGTATAGGGCATCTGCGGATGGCTGAAGAGCTCGCGCCCCTCGGCCAGTTCGACAATGCGGCCGAGATACATCACGCCGATTCGTGTCGCCATGTGGCGGACCACTGCGAGATTGTGGCTGATGAAGAGATAGGTCAGGCCGAGCCTGTCCTGCAGGTCGCGCATCAGATTGAGGATTTGTGCCTGCACGGAGACGTCCAGCGCCGAGGTCGGCTCGTCGCAGACGATGAAGTCGGCTTCCGAGGCGAGCGCGCGGGCAATGGCGATGCGCTGGCGCTGGCCGCCGGAGAACTGATGTGGAAACTTGACGCCGTCATCGGGATGCAGGCCGACCAGACGCAGGAGCTCACCGACCCGCGCGCGGATGTCGCGTTCGCTGCTGATGAGATCGAAGGCGCGGATCGGTTCGGCGATGATGGCGTCCACGCGCAAGCGCGGATTGAGGCTGGCATAGGGATCCTGAAAGATCATCTGGATGCGGCGGCGTAGCGGCTTTCGCGCCCCGGCCTGCCTGGGATCGCTCATCGAGATGCCATCGATGCTGACATCCCCGCCGCTTGGCGGCAGCAGGCCGACGACCATGCGCGCCACCGTACTCTTGCCCGAGCCGGATTCGCCGACCAGCGCAAAAGTCTCGCCGCGTTTGATGTCGAAGGACACACCATCGACAGCCTTGAGATATTCCCGCGGCGTCCGCTCGATGACGCGGTTGAGCCATGGTTTCGAGACATCGAAGACGCGCCTGAGATCGCGTGCCTGCACGAGCGCCGTCATGCCGACATCTCCGCGGTGACCGGACGCGGCTGCGCGGGATCATGGAGATGACAGGCGACGCGCTGGGTGCCGACAGCAATCGGCTCCGGTCGCTCGACACGGCAGCGGTCGAAGGCAAAACTGCAGCGCGGATGGAAAGCGCAGCCGGCGGGGATCGCTGACAGCCGCGGCATGCTGCCGGGAATTTGCACGAGGCGTTGGGAGGCATCGCCTGTGAGTGTCGGGATCGCGCCCATCAGCCCCTTGGCATAGGGATGCAGCGGATGCCGCACCACGTCGCGCACGGGGCCGATCTCAGCGATGCGCCCGGAATACATCACGGCGACACGGTCCGAGGTTTCGGCGATCACGCCCATGTCGTGGGTGACCAGCATCACCGCCGTGCCGTGGTCGCGGCCAAGTCGCTTAATCAGCGCGATGATCTGCGCCTGCACCGAGACATCGAGTGCGGTGGTCGGCTCGTCCGCGATGATCAGTTCGGGCTCGGCTGCGATCGCCAGCGCTATCACCACGCGCTGCCGCATGCCGCCGGAGAACTCATGCGGGTAGGCGTCGATGCGTTTGTCCGGCGCGGGGATGCCGACTTCGGCAAGCACATCGATCGCACGTTTGCGCGCCGCACTCTCGGACAACGGCAGATGGGTGCGGATCGTTTCCACCAGCTGGTCGCCGATCTTGTAGAGCGGATCAAGGCTGGTGAGCGGATCCTGAAAGATCATGGCAATGCGCTTGCCGCGGATGCGCCGCATCTCGCGCGGTGGCAGATTGTCGATACGCTGCCCGGAGAGACGGATCTCGCCGGCACTGATGCGCCCAGGTGGATCGATCAGGCCGATGGCGGCGAGGCCCGTCACCGATTTGCCGGCGCCGGATTCGCCGACCACGCCGAGCACCTCGCCGCGGGCGATGTCGAAGGAGACGCCATTGATGGCGTGCAGTGCGCCGCGCCGGTTGGCGAATTCGACATGCAGATCGCGGACGGACAGGACGGGCGTGGTCATGCAAAAGCTCCCGTCATTGCAGTTTCGGGTTCAGCGCATCGCGCAGCCAGTCGCCCACCAGATTGATCGACAGGATCAGCGAGGCCAGCGCGATGCCGGGAAAGGCGATGACCCACCATTCGCCGGAGAACAGATAATTGTTGCCGATGCGGATCAGCGTGCCGAGCGACGGCATCGTGTCCGGCATGCCGGAGCCGAGGAAGGACAGCGTCGCCTCTGTGATGATCGCGAGGGCCAGATTGATGGTGGCGATCACCAGAATTGGCCCCATCGTGTTCGGCAGCACATGGCGGAGCATGATGACGCGCGCGGGCAGGCCGATCAGCTGCGCGGCGGCAACGTAATCCTTGTTCTTCTCCACCATGACGGAGCCGCGCACGGTGCGCGCATATTGCACCCAGAAGCTCAGGCCGATGGCGATCACCAGCACGATCAGCATGGTGGTAGCGTCCAGATGATTGCCGAGCAGCGATTTCACCACGCCGTCGATCAGCAGCGCGATCAGGATGGCGGGAAACGTGAGCTGCACATCGGCGATGCGCATGATCAGGCTGTCGACGGCGCCGCCGACATAGCCGGCGATCAGGCCGAGGCCGATGCCGAGCACGGCGGCGAGGCCGACGCCGAGGACGCCGACGATCAGCGAAATGCGCATGCCGTAAAGGATTGCGGAAAAGATATCGCGCCCCTGTTCGTCGGTGCCGAACAGGAACGGCTTTTGTCCTTCCGCCGTCCAGAGCGGCGAGATGCGCGAGTTCAACAGGTCGAGCTGGGCGGGATCGAACGGGTTCTGCATGGCGAGAACAGGCGCGAGCACTGCTGCCAGCACCAGCAGCAACACGATGCTGGCGGCGACGACGGTCAGTTTCGAGCGCCGGAACGAGTAGAAGATGTCGCTGTCGATGGCGCGGGCGATGAGGCCGGGCGGTTGGGGAAGGGGAGCGTCGGTCATATCAACCTCATGCCGGCCGGTTGACGGTCGCGCGCAGGCGCGGATCGACGATGGTGTAGAGGATGTCCACCACCAGATTGATGGTGACGAAGATCAGCGACACCACGAGCAGATAGGCCGCCATGATCGGGATATCGACATTCTGCACCGCCTGCACGAACAGCAGCCCCATGCCCGGCCACTGGAAGACGGTCTCGGTGATGATGGCGAAGGCGATCACCGAACCGAATTGCAGCCCGGCCACAGTGATCACCGGCACCAGCGTGTTCTTCAGTGCGTGGCCGAAATGGATGGCGCGCGTGGTCAGGCCGCGGGCGCGGGCGAAGCGGATATAGTCGGTGCGCAATACTTCCAGCATCTCGGCGCGGACGAGGCGCATGATCAGCGTCATCTGGAACAGGCCGAGGGTGATGGACGGCATGATCAACGCCTTCCAGCCGGAGACGGTGAGGAATCCGGTGGTCCACCAGCCGAGTTTTACGACCTCGCCGCGGCCGAAGGAGGGGAGCCAGCCGAGCGTCACCGCGAACAGATAGATCAGCAGGATGCCGATCAGGAATGTCGGCAGCGAAATGCCGATCAGCGACACCGCCTGCAGCAGTTTTGCGATGAACGAGTCGCGACGCAGCGCCGAATAGATACCCATCAGTATGCCAGAAAACATCGCCAGCACCGTCGCGCAGGTGGCGAGCTCCAGCGTGGCCGGCATGCGCTCGGCGAGCAGGGATGAGACCGGTTGTCGGAATTGATAAG
The DNA here is from genome assembly GCA_943372615.1 of Bradyrhizobium ivorense. Lineage (GTDB taxonomy): Bacteria > Pseudomonadota > Alphaproteobacteria > Rhizobiales > Xanthobacteraceae > Tardiphaga > Tardiphaga ivorense_A. Next base: position 8,098 of record CALRZK010000041.1, read on the forward strand.
AGACGCCGAATTTGAACTGTGCCGCGTTGATGAAGTAGCGTGCGAACTGCACCACGACGGGATCGTCGAGCCCGAGCGAGGCGCGGATTTCGGCGCGCTGCGCCGGCGTGGTATCGATCGCCACCATCTGGTTCACCGGATCACCGGCGAAGCGGAACATGGTGAAGGCGATGATGCCGACAGCGATCAGCACCCCGATGGATTGCAAGGCGCGGCGCAGGATGAAAGCGAGCATGAACGCGGTCCGTTCGCGCTACTCCGACTTCACCGCCCAGTATGGCAGCACCTGATTGTCCGGGCGCTGCACGATCTTGACCTTCTTCGATACGCCCCAGGCCAGTGCCTGCTGATGCAGCGGGATATAGGCCCAGTCCTTGTTGGCGATCTCGAAGCCCTGCTTGATCAGCTCGTCGCGTTTGGCTGTGTCGGTCTCCTGCAGCACCTGATCGGCGATCTTGTCGAATTCCTTGTTGCAATAGCCGCCGAGATTGGTGGCACCGCGCGGGCTGTTGGCGTCGTCACGGCAGCCCATGATGTCGAACATCACATTGTGCGAATCCAGTGTGCTGGGCGTCCAGCCAAGCAGATAAAAGGACGTATTGAAGCCGCCGGTCTTGAACACCTTTGCGAAATACAGCGCCTTCGGCTGCGCATTCAGGTTCACCTTGACGCCGATACGGGCGAGCATGCTGACCACAGCCTGACAGATCGCGGCGTCATTGACGTAGCGATCGTTCGGGCAATCCATGCCCACTTCGAAACCGGAGGGATAGCCGGCATCGGCCATCAGCTTCTTGGCGCCTTCGAGATCGAATTTCGGCCGCGTGAAATCGCCGGACAGTTTGAACAGCGCCGGTGCGATCATCAGGGCAGAGGGCGTGGACAGTCCACGCATCACGCGGCTCTTGATCGTCTCAATATCGATCGCCTTGTAGAAGGCCTCGCGGACCCGAACGTCCTTGAACGGGTTTTTGCCCTTGATGTTGGAATAGAGCAGTTCGTCGCGGATCTGGTCCATGCCGAGGAAGATCGTGCGTAGCTCGGGCCCGGCAAGAACGCTTGCGTTTGCGGTGCCATTGACGCGGGCGATGTCCTGCACCGGCACCGGTTCGATGATATCCACTTCACCCGACAACAGCGCAGCGACGCGCGTGGCATCGGAGGCGATCGGGGTAAAGATGATTTCCTTGAGGTTATGTTCGGGCTTGCGCCACCAGTCCGGATTGACCTTGAAGACGGTCTTCACGCCTGGCTGATGGCTTTCGATCTTGAACGGACCGGTGCCATTGGCATTGAGCGAAGCATAGCTTGGCGAGGTGGCGGCAGCGGGCGTCGGCGCCGTTGAATTGTTCGCCTCCGCCCATTTCTTGCTCATGATGTACCAGACGTCCCATTGCGACGTCATGATCGGGTTCGGCTTGTCCAGCACGACATCGACGGTGTGGTCGTCGATTTTGACGAATTTCGCATCCGCCGGAACGATCGTGGTGAAGTCCGAACCTTTGGCGCGCACGCGATCGGCGGAGAAGATCACGTCGTCCGCGGTGAAAGGCTCGCCATTCTGGAACTTGACGTTCTTGCGCAGGTGAAAGCGCCAGCGGGTCGGCTCCGGTGTTTCCCAGCTTTCGGCCAGCTTCGGGACGGTTTCGAGATTTTTGTCGCGGCCGACCAGGCCTTCATAGACTTGCCCGTGATGGGCGATGGTCGTGGTTTCGCGCAGCGTATAGGGGTCGAGGGATTTCAGGTCGCCCTGATTGGCATAGCGCAGCGTCTGCGCCGAGGCGGGCAGCGATGCCGCCGAGAGGAGAAGGGTGAGCGCTGCCGCAGCACCGGTGACACTCCGCAGAAACGACATTCGCATCTCCCTCGTCACGCCGCAGCTCAAAAGCTGAGCTGCTCAGTCATTGTTGGCGGAGTTCGGTTCGCGCGCAAGGGCGATTTCCAACCCCGGGATGTAAATCCCGGTGATACATGCAAGGGGGAGGCCAGCCGGCGCGGCGAGCTTCGCATCGCTTGCATCGAAGCGGCGACCGCGGCGATACTGCCGGATCGCATCGATTTGCAGACCGGATGAGGGGAAATGGCAATGAAGGTAACCGTCACCGTGGACTGCACGCCGCTCGAGGCACGTGAGTTTCTGGGACTGCCCGATGTGCAGCCGATGCAATCGGCGATGATGGATCAGATGCAGGCGAAGATGATGGAGAATATGGACAAGTATTCTCCGGAATCGATCATGCAGAGCTGGTTCTCGTTCGACCCCAAGGTCGGCGAGCGTTTTCAGGACATGTTCGCCAACATGGCCGGGCTCGGCGGCGGGACCAAGGACAAGAAGTAGGCGAGCTCAGCCGGCCCGCCGCATCTCGGCGACATGCTCCCGCATCTGCGGCGCGCGCATCTGCAGGCTCGCGCCATGGGCATGACGCGAGATCGCATCGATCACCATGCTCCACATGGAGATCGGCAGTGCATGGCCCATGCGATCGACCAGCATCAGTTTGGCGCCAGGGATCGACGCCGCGGTGTCGCGGCCGGCGGCCGGATGCACCAGCGGATCGATCTTGCCATGGATCACCAATGTCGGCGCGGTGACCTTGGCAAGTCGCTCCTTGCGGCTGCCCGACGCGAGAATCGCGCGTAGCTGGCGGCCGACACCCTCGGGGTTCAGGCCGCGGGCATAGGTGCGCTCCGCACGGTCGAGATCGCGCGCTTCGTCATCCGGAAAACTGCCGACCCGCAGGAACAGCCAGGTCTGCTTGAAGCGTTCGAGGAAAGCCTCATAGCCATCCGGCTGCCGCTGCAGCAGTTTGAGCGTCACCTGACGGCTCGGCTGCGGCAGGCGGGGATCGCCGGTCGTGGACATGATCGAGG
>CALRZK010000042.1:0-10731 GCA_943372615.1 Bradyrhizobium ivorense
GAAGCGCCCAAGCGAGGTAAAGCAAGGCTCAGCCTCCCGAACGCGCTGGTCAGAAGGCCGGGCGCGCAAGCGATGCGCGATCATCCCGAGAAAATTGAAAAGATACGATCAAAGCAAAAGCTCGTGGCATCGGAACGCCCTTCTTGGACGTTCACAATGCCCCGTGTCGCAGCGCTGCGCCAGCGCTGTTGGATCAATCAGTGCGCCGGATGCGGAAGGGCTGCCATCTTCTCACGGATGATGACATTCCCTGCCGATCTATTCCGGTTTGATTCCGGCGTCCTTGACGACCTTCGCCCATTTGTCGATTTCGGTACCGATTTGCTGCGTGAAGGCCGCGGGCGTGCCACCGATAGGCTCGACGCCCTGATCGAGGAAGCGCCGTCGGACGTCCTCCTGCTTGAGGATCGCGTTCATCTCCACATTGAGTTTCCGGACGATTTCTTCCGGCATTCCCGCCGGGCCGACGACGCCGAACCAGACATTGACCTCGTAGCCGGGGACGCCGGCATCGGTGACGGGCGGTACATCGGGCGCGAGCGTCGTGCGTGCCTTACTGCTGACGCCGAGCGCGCGCAGCTTCCCGCCGTTCACCTGCGGCAGCACATTGGGCGTGTTGTCGAAGGCGACATCGATATGGCCGCCAAGCATGTCATTCACCATCGGCGCGCTGCCCTTGTAGGGCACATGGACGATGTCGATTCCGGCCATGCTCTTGAACAGCTCCATGGACAGATGGTTCGAGGAGCCGATGCCGGTCGAGCCGTAAGTCACCTTGCCGGGATTCTGCTTCGCATAGGCGATCAGGTCCTTGACCGAATTGATCGGCAGCGAGGGCTTCACCACCAGCAGGTTCGGTGTCTGCCCGGCAAAGATCAGCGGGGTGAAATCCTTGACCGTGTCATAGGGCAGGTTCTTGTAGATGCTGGGATTGGCGCCGAACGGGAAGGCGACGCCGAGCAGGGTGTACCCATCGGGCGCCGCCTTAGCGACGGCCTCGGTGCCGATCAGCGTGCCACCGCCGGGCCGGTTCTCGACCACCACGGGAACGCCGAGGGATTCCTGTAGTTTCTGCGAAAAGATCCGTCCGAGCGTGTCGTTGAAGCCGCCGGGCGGGTAGGGGACGATGTATTTGATGGTCTTGCTGGGATAGACCTCGCTGGCCGGCGGGGTAGCCTGCGCATATGCGCAGGCGGTCCCGACCAGCAGGAGGATGAGCGCGCGGCAGGCGAAGTGAACGAAACGCTGGGCGCGCAGTACGACTTCCACCTGACGCGTGTCAGACATAGCAAGGTCCTTCGATGAGAGGATGAGCGTTGATGAAGGCTTCGTCGATCTCGACGCCGAGGCCCGCGATTTCCGACGGTGCGACGCAGCCATTGGCGTCGAGCTTGTAGGGGACGCCGCCGACTTCATCGCGGAACGGATTGTGTTTTGCGACGTCGCCTTCGAAGTAACCGGGGTCCTCGACGGCGGCGAGCACATTGATGGTCGCGGCCATGTTGATGCCGGTCGCAGACGTGTGCGGATTGAAGGACAGCTTCCACGCCTGGGTCATGCCGGCGATGCGCATGGACTCGGTGACGCCGCCGGTCTTCGACAGATCCGGCTGCACGAAGCTCACTGCGCGATCCTCGATCAGGCGATTGAATTCGTAACGCGTAAAATGGTTTTCGCCGGCGGCGAGCGGCGTCGAGCCCATAGCGGCAGCGGCCTGATAGGAGCGGTAGTCGAGCGCCGGGAACGGCTCTTCGAGCCAGCCGATCTGCAGGTCGTCATAGGCCGGCATCACGCGACGGACATCGTCGAGCGTATACCCGGTATTGGCATCGACCAGGATTTCAATGCTGTCGCCAACCGCCTTACGGACCGCCGTGGCGCGCGCCACGTCGTCGCGCGGATTGTCGCCGACGCGCAGTTTCACGGCGCGATAGCCTTGCGCAACATAGCCCTGCGCTTCCTCGGCCAGCGACTCCGGCGCCTGCCAGCCCAGCGAGATGCCGCCGGCATAGGCCTTGATCGGCTTCGAGGCGCCGCCCAACAGTCTGTAGAGCGGCCAACCGGCCGCCTTGGCGCGGATGTCCCACAGCGCGAGATCGAGGCCGCTCAGCGCCATGGCCGCGGCATAGCCCATGCCGTGGCTGGACAGCTGCATCTGATAGACGCGGTGCCAGACGCCGACCACATTCATCGCATCCATGCCGATGACGAGTTCGGCAATGGTCGTGTCGATCAGCTTGGCGATGGCGCCGGGGCAACGGCCGTGATGGGCTTCGCCCCAGCCGGTGATGCCTTCATCGGTCGTCACCTTCACCAGCACGGCGTCGCGCTTGACGGCGCGGCCGATGCCGAGACGCACATTCTGGCCTTGCGGCACGCGGTAGGAGATCGGAACGGCTTTGATCGCAGTAATCTTCATGGGAGCCTCATGCTGCCTTGTGACCGGGATTGACGAGATTGCGCGGTTGCTCGCCGCGCAGGATACGGAGCATTTCTTCGGCGGCGCCGACGGCCATGCCACGGCTGCTGCTCGCCGTGAGCGCCGCGGCATGCGGCGTCAGCAACAGGTTCGGACAATCGAACAGCGCGTCGTCGGCGGGCAGGGGCTGGATGTCGAAGACGTCGAGCGCGGCACCGCCGAGCTTGCCGGCCTTCAGCGCCGCGATCAACGGCGCGTTCTCCACCACTGCGCCGCGCGCGACGTTGACGAGCACAGCGCCGGGCTTCATTTGCGCGATACGTGCGGCGTTGACGAGGCCGCGCGTCTCGTCCGTCAGCGAGCAGCAGATCACCAGCGCATCGCTGCGGGCGAAGAGTTGATCGAGCGAGACTTCCTCGACATCGGCGGGCAGTGACCCCTTGCGGCGCGAGGTGCCGATCACCTTCATGCAAAAGCCCTGCTTGGCCATCTGCGCGATGCGGCGGCCGATCGTGCCGACGCCGAGAATGCCAAGCGTCGCGCCGTTCAGTTCGGTGAAGCTGTCGGTCGTGGCGCGTGCATCAGCCCAGCCGGTGCTGCGCATGAGCTCGTCCATCAGGTGGATCGGACGCCGCAGATGCATCACCGCCGACATGGCATATTCAGCGACTGCCGACGTGTTGCTGCCGGGCAGATTGGCGACGGCAACGCCGCGTGCCGTGGCGGCATCGACCGGAATGAAATCGAGCCCGACGCCATGACGCACCATGCCCTTCAGGCGCGGCGCGTGATCGACGATATCGTCCGGCAGTTTTGCGCGGACGATGATGCCGTCGGCGTCTTTCGCCCATGCGCGCAGCGTCTCCGGCTTGGTGTCCGGTGCGGTGATCAATCGTGCATGCGGCTTCAGGATCGCCTCGCCATCGGCATGCATGGGATTGGTCAGGAGGATGGTGGGCAGTTCAGGCATCGAAGGCCGGTCCTTCCGTGATGGGATTGGCGAGCTGGCCGAGGCCTTCCACCGCCGCGATGACGGTTGAGCCCGGCTTCAGCCAGGCCGGCGGCTTGTGCATTGCTGCGACGCCGGCGGGCGTCCCCGTGGCAATGACGTCACCGGGTTCGAGCGGCCCGCGATGCGACAGCCACGAGACGAGCTCGGCGACGCCGAAAATCATGTCCTTGGTCGATCCCCGCTGCAGCACCTTGCCGTCCACGGTCAGCGTGACGCCGAGCGCGTGTGGATCGGGGATCTCGTCGGCCGAGGCGAGGAACGGTCCGAACGGACCGAAGGTGGAGATGTTCTTGCCGCGATCAAAGTGGCCGTCGGTCTTGATCATCTCGCTGGCGCTGACATCGTTGAAGCAGCCATAGGCCGCGACATATTCCAGCGCCTGTTCTTTCGATACATTCACTGCGCGTTTGCCGATCACAGCCGCGAGTTCGGCTTCATAGGTGCAGCCACCGATCCCGGCCGGCAATACGATGCTGCGTCCCGCGGCGATCACCGTCTTCGGCGTCTTCATGAACAGCACCGGCTCCGGCGGCGGCGCGATGCCGCGTTCGGCAACGGCATCGCGATAATTATGCGCGATGCCGAAGATGCGCGGCGGCGCCGGCAGTGGCGCCAGCAGCGTGACCTGATCGAGCGTCAGCTTTGCAGCGTCGGCAAGACCATGCGCAGTGATGATGCTCACCATCTTGCCAAGGCCCGCATCGAGAAACGACTGCAACTGCGGCGCAGTGCCGTTCAGCCCCTCGCGCATCGACGGATGCGCGAGATCGAAGATGACATCGGCCGAGTTCGTGCCGTCGCCCTGAAGGACGCCGGCACGGCTAGAGCCCGCACGGGCAAAAGTCACGAACCTCATGATCGCAGCCCTGCCATCACGCGACGCGATACTTGTCGATCACCGAACGATCGACTTCGATGCCGAGGCCGGCACCGGTCGGCACCGCGATGACGCCATTGACCTGGTTGATCGGCGTGACGGCGAGATGATCGCGGAACGGGTTTTCCTCCTGCTCGAATTCGAGCATCGGCGGCATCGGGAACAGGCTCGGCGGCTGGTTCGGGATCGAGGCGAGGAAATGGATGGTGGCGGAGAGGCCGACCACCGAGCCCCATGCATGCGGCACGCATTCGACCCCGTGGGTGCTGGCGAGCGCTGCGATCTTCTTGCATTCGGTGATGCCGCCAGCCGCGCAGACGTCGGGCTGCACGATATCCATGGCCTTGCGCACGATCGCATCGCGAAAACCCCAGCGGGTGAATTCGTTCTCGCCGCCGGCCACCGCCATGTCGAGCGCACGCGTCACTTCCACATAACCGTCGATATCTTCCGGCGAGATCGGCTCCTCGAACCACTCGATGTCGAGTTCTTCCAGCTTGCGGCCGAGCTTGATCGCTGCAGGCACGGTGAGGCAGTGATTGGCATCCACCATCAGCTTGATGTCGGAGCCGATCGCCTCGCGCACGGCCTTCACGCGCTCATAGTCGCGCTTGATGGAGCCGAGACCGATCTTCATCTTGATCGCCTTGAATCCGGCCTTCTTGTAGCCTTCGGCTTCCTCGACGGCTTCATCGACCAGCCGCTCCATGTCGGTGAAATAGAGGCCGGTCGCATAGCAATCGACTTCGGTGCGGAAGGCGCCACCGATCAGCTTGTGCACCGGCTTGTTGCAGGCCTTGCCGATGATGTCCCACAGCGCGATGTCGATGCCGCTGATGGCGGCGATGGACATGCCCTTGGGGCCGTAATCCTTGATGCGATTATAAAGATCTTCCCAGATCACCTCGACATCGAACGGATCGCGGCCGACGACGCGGGGGGCGAGTTGCGTATCGATGAAGGCCTTGGCCACGGCGGAGGGGCCATAGCATTCGCCCCAGCCGACGATGCCGTCATCGGTTTCGATCTCGACGAGGCAGGTGCCACGTGTCTTGTAGAGCCATCCGCGCGATGACGTGAACGGACGCTGCACGGGAGCGGCGACAGCGTGGCAGGTGATTTTCTTGATTTTCAAAGGGAGATCCTCGTCGGGTATTGCAGATGGATGCGGCCGGCGGCGCAGCGCCGGTAGCGGTTACTCTTTCGGGAATGTTTGTGCGGCGACCTTGCCGATCGCGGCGGCGACGCCATCGACTTCCCTAGCGAGCGCATCGCCGGTGAGGTCGTCCACCAGGAAGACGTTCTTCTTGGCGAATTCCTTGAAGCGCGGGTCCTGGATCGCGGCGCGGAACGCTGTGGTCAGCTTGGTGCGGACATCGGCGGGTAGATTGGCGGGGCCGACGACATAGGCCATCTGCACGACGGGTCCGTAAGGGAAGACGTCGATGCCCTTTTCCTTGAAGGTCGGGACATCCGGAAACATCTCGAGCCGTTCATTGGCGAAGATGCCCAGCGGCGTGAGCAGCTTTTCCTGGATCTGGCCCAGCGTTTCCGACGGCTTCAGCACACCGGAGTCGACATGCTGGCCGATCAGGTCAGCCACGACTTTCGAACCGCCGGTGTAAGGCACGTTGACATATTCGACGCCTGCGGCGCGCGCGGTCATCGATGCAAAGATGTGATTGAGATTGTAGTTGCCGGGCGTCCCGATGGTCACCTTGCCCGGTTTCGCTTTCATGTTCGCGATGTAGTCCGGCAGCGTCTTGATCGAGCTGGTGGACGACACCAGCAGCATCAGCGGATCGGTCGAGACGCGTGCGATATGCGTGAAGTTCGCATTGGTCAGGCCATTGGCCTTGTTCTGGGCGATCAGCGCCAGCGTCGAGCTGGTGCCCATGCCGATGACGTAGCCATCCGGTGTCGAACTGGCCACGCGTTTCATCCCGATGACGCCGGTCGCACCGGGCACGTTTTCGATGACCAGCTTGATGCCATGCTCGCGCAGGATCGGATCCAGCGCACGAGCAGCGACGTCATTCGAGCCGCCGGCATTCCAGGGAACGATGAAGGTGATGTCCTTCTGCGGGAACCCGGATTGGGCCACCGACGGGGAAACCGCAAATAAACCAAGTCCGGCAGCACAGAGCGCTGCACGCCCAAAGGACGTGATGATCGACATTGTTTTCCTCCCATTTTTGTTGTTTGTTATAACAAACATGGTCGGGGGGTCAACGCGGTATCTGCATCCGATTTGCGGAATCGGGGTTGGGTAGGCTAGCGAGCAGGGAATGACATCGCTCAAGCGCATTGAACGCGAACCGCTTTGGGATCTGGCGCATGCGCAGCTCCGTGACGCGCTGCTGGCCGGCCGCTTTGCGCCGGGTACGGTGCTGACCTTGCGGTCGCTGGCGGAAACGTTCGGGACATCCATCACGCCGGTCCGCGATGCGGTGACACGTCTCGTTGCTCAGGGCGTCTTGCAGCAGGGGCCCCGCAACGCTGCGATCGTTCCGCATCTGACCCGCAACGAGCTCAACGATCTCACAGTCGTTCGGTGTGCGCTGGAAGGCCGCGCCGCACGCGAGGCTGCGAAGAAGCCGCAGGCGGCTTCACTTGAGCGCCTGCAGGCATTGCTCGCCAAGATGCAGTCGCTGATCGCGGCGCGCTCGCTGGAAAGCTATCTCGAGCATCACCGCAAATTTCATTTCGAGATCTACGCGATGTCCGGCGTTCCGATTCTCGTCGAGACCATCGAGAACATGTGGTTGCGCTGCGGTCCGGTTCTGTCCTTCGTGATTCCGGAATATGTGGTCCTGCTCAAGGGCTGGGATCATCACACCGCGGCCTTGAAGGCCATCATCGCGGGTGACGGCGAGGCGGCCGAGCGCGAGATTGTCGCCGACATCACGGAAGCAGCGCAGTATTTGAGCGGACTTGCCGACGCGGGCGGTCAGTTGCGGCGCCCCATGCCCGAAGCCGCGGCCAGCTGAATTTCGTTCCCGGCAATCGCCGCATCCACAGCGCCGTACAGGCACCTAGATTTTAACCGGCGTCCCACCTATATTGGCTCTGTCGCAAGACGATGGCGCTGAACCTCACGATGGACCGCAGGCAGACCCGGGGGCAGTACCCGGCGCCTCCACCTCAGCAGCTTCTGACGTAAATGCAGGGCTGCTCAGGCGGGGGCGAAACAGGATCGATGGCTGCGAAGAAGTCGCGAATTGTGCTCGGCATGATACCGCCGTTATCGGGTCAAAAACCTAAATGCCAACGATAACGTTAGCATGAACGAAGTGCGCCTCGCGGCGTAACCGTTCGGGGTTGGTCCACCTAGCAACAGAACGGCCGGCCGCGTCATCCTTCGGGATGGCGCGGTTTTATTTTGTGCGGCTGACGCCAAAGGCCTGACGCATTTCCATCACTTTGAAATGCACACTGTCTTTCATTCTGGATCGGACAGAAGGAGCAACCTATGGCGCGAAATTTTGGCGTTGGACGGCGGTTCAACAATCCGGCCGATGCGCCGGTGTGGCCGCTATGGATGATGACCTTTGCGGCTGTTGCAGTGATCAATGCGGCCACGTTCCTGCCGCCGCGCTAGCGTGGTGCGGCCAGAACGATTGATCTCCACGAATTAACTTGTGTTAGCAGCGGCGCGGCAATGCGAGGCATTCCCGCGCCGTCATTTTAAGTTCCGCTCGGTACATCTGTCCCAAACACAATCGGGGGCGATCGTGACCGAGACTTTACTTGTGCTGGCGGCCATCGTCGGCGTCATCTGCCTGGGCGTTCAGATCTATCTGTGGCGGCAGGACGTGCTTTGGGGGCCGTATATCCGCCGCGAGGAGCGGGGCGGCCGCCTGTTCAGCTGATCGCAACGCCGCTTACTTGGGCGACGTCCGTCGCTCACTTGAGCGACGTGCTGATCGCCGTGAACTTGCCCTTGAGATTGGTGCCGAGCCCGTTGACCACGGTAATGATGGCAAGTGCGATGCCGGCTGCGATGAGTCCATACTCAATGGCAGTCGCGCCCGACTCATCGGCAATGAAGCGTTTGATCAATGTCATGGCCGCACGCTACGTATCCGGCGTGAATCGCTCGTAAATAAGTACCGGATATCGAGCGGTAAAATATGCCGAGTTCGCCATGCCTCTGGTTACGCTTGACCGGCGGTCATGATGTGAGGTTGCGCTGCGGCGTGCCGGCGGCAGTTTTGTGTTTACCATAACCCGGCTCTCCCCATTTTCGCCCTGATCCAGCTACGATATATTCACCACGCGATGTGGAAGTGGGGAACATCGTAATTTTGCGGTCGCGTGTTGCCCGATGGGCAGATGACCGCCGGAATGGTATTGGGGCGCATGGGGATTCTTCGGTCACACCGCATCGGTCGTGCTGCGAGCGCAGTAGCGGCCATGGGCGCCTGTCTGGCGCTGGCCAATTGCAACTCCCAGACTGCAGGCTTCAGCCGTCTCGATCCGAAATATGGCGTTTCCAGCAGCCCGCGTGTCGTGGGCGCCGGTGAGCCGGTTCCGAAAGGCGGCGGCACCTATCGCGTCGGCAAGCCCTATGTGGTCGCAGGCCGCACCTATGTCCCAGAAGAGAACGTCAATTATCGCGCCGAAGGTATGGCCTCCTGGTATGGCGACGCCTTCCATGGTCGCCTGACCGCCAATGGCGAAGTGTTCGACATGGCGTCGCTGACCGCAGCGCATCCGACGCTGCCGATCCCGAGCTATGCCCGCGTCACCAATGTGAAGAACGGTAAGTCGCTGATCGTGCGCGTCAATGATCGCGGCCCGTATCACGGCAACCGCTTGATCGACGTCTCGAACAAGGCTGCCGAGCTGCTGGAATTCAAGGGCAACGGCATCGCGCGCGTGCGCGTGGAATATGTCGGCCGTGCCCCGCTTGAAGGCTCCGATGATCGCCAGTTGATAGCGACCTTGCGCACCGGCGAACCAGCGCCGTCGCCATCGGTTGTCCGTGTTGCGTCGGCGCGCTCTTTCGTGCCCGACATGCAGGGCGGCCGCGTTGTGTCGCGCGACGTCCCGATGCCGGAAGGGCGCCCATATTCGCTCGGCAACACCGCTGCGGATCGCCAGACCTCGGAAATGTCGTCCTCCAGCCGATATCGTTCGGCGTCGGCCTATCCGAGCGAGAACCGACGCGCCGTCTCGTATGAAAACAATCCCGACTATGCGGCGCCGGCCGAGCCTGCCATGCGCGAGGAAGGCACCGTGGATGCCCGCGGCGCCGCTGCGATCCTATCGGGACGCGGCCTGTACTGAGCAAGAATTGATCCGGATATCCGCCTGTTAGCGCCCGGTCCCGCCGGGTTCGCGTTGTTCGGGCAAGGTGATGCTGTTAAGACCTGATCGATCGGGACACGGCATGACATCTGGCTTCCTCACACTGAAAATCTCGCTTTTGCGGCCGCTGGTCGCGAGCCTGCTGGTGGCTGCCTTCGCGCTGCAGCCGATGGCCCATGCCGCCAATCAGAGCGTGCAGGGGGCCAAGAAGGTGGTCGAGGAGGGCGGCTACGACACCGATGCGCCGACCGCGATCCTGATCGAGGCCTCGTCCGGTGCCGTTCTGTTCGAGAAGAATGCCGACGAGCTGCGCGCGCCCTCCAGCATGATGAAGCTGATGACCGTGGAGGTGGTGTTCGACGCGCTGACACGCGGCGAAATCAAGCTCACCGACGAATATCGCACCAGCGAGAATTCCTGGCGCAAGGGCGGCGCGCCGGCTGGCAATTCCACCATGTTTGCCGCCTTGAACAGCCGCATTCCGGTGGCCGATCTGTTGCGCGGTGCCATCGTCCAGAGCGGCAACGATAGCTGCATGATCTTCGCCGAGGCTATGGAAGGCAATGAGGCGGCGTTCGCTGCACGCATGACCAAGCGTGCGCGCGAACTTGGCATGCCGAAATCGACATTCGCCAATTCCAACGGCCTGCCGGACCCCGGCAACAAGATGACCGTGCGCGAGCTGGGCACGCTGGCGCGCCACATCATCCGTACCTATCCGGAGTTCTACAAGATTTTCGGCGAGCGCGAATTCACCTGGAACAAGATCCGCCAGCAGAACCGCAATCCCTTGCTTGCGACGCTGGAAGGCGCCGACGGTTTCAAGACCGGCTACACCAAGGAGGGTGGCTACGGCATGGTCGGCTCGGCCGTGCAAAACGACACCCGCCTGATCGTGGTGGTCAACGGCCTCGAGGATTCCGACGACCGCGCGTCGGCCGCCAAGAAGCTGCTCGAATGGGGGTTCAAGAATTTTGAAGTTCGCCCGGTCTTCGCCGGCGATCAGCCGGTCGGCTACGCAAAAGTGTTCGGCGGTGAAAAGGGCTCGGTCGCGCTTGTCAGCAGGGAGCCGGTCAAGGTCTTGGTGCAGAAGAACGGCAACGACAAGCT
>CALRZK010000043.1:0-10423 GCA_943372615.1 Bradyrhizobium ivorense
TATCGTAAGATCGCATGACCGGCGCGTCCGGCATGCGCAAATGACGGGGCCAAACACATGACGCATCTGTAGGATCGCTGTGCCGAACCCCGTTCTCATCTGCAGGCCAATTTGACGGACCTCACATGCCCGCCCTTCCCCGGATCGAAGCCTTTGCCGACGACCTCACTGCCATCTGCCACGACTTCCACCAGCATCCCGAGATCGGCTTCGAGGAAGTCCGCACCTCCGGCATCGTCGCCAATCTGCTGACCAAATGGGGCATCGAGGTGCATCGCGGGCTCGGCGGCACTGGCGTGGTCGGCACGCTGAAAGGCAAGGGATCAAGCAGCAAGCGCATCGGTATCCGTGCCGACATTTGAAGGACGGGGCGCGATCGCCACGTCCTCGCTTCCATCCAGAGCTGCTCGATTCAAGCGACAGCTTGGGACTGCATATTGGCCCAGGCGTGCAGCAGATCGCCACGGAGCTGTGCCATGGTCTGCGGTGCCCCTGGATGGGGCACGCCAGCGAAACCGTAAGAACCTCCGGGATCAACCTTGCGGCCGGGCGAAACCTCGTCGTGACCGAACACATAGTCGAAGCGGAACGTTTTCGGATAACGCAGCTTCAGCCAGATCAGGACCCTGGTCAGGGACTCCTGCTGCGCGTGGGTATAGGGCACATAGCTGCCCGGACGGATATTTCCGAGCTTATTGGCGACATGACGTAACTCGGCGTGTCGATAGATCTCCGGCTTGCTGGTCGCGATGCTGGCATGGCCGTGGCTGTTCAGAATGACACTCCCCTGTGCGTCACGTTTGGCGTCGAACCACGCGATGTAGATGTCGGGATCACCGGTCGGATAGATGTAGCCGGGACAGTTGATCTCGAAGCCGACATAGAACTGACTGACGCTTTCGCGCCCCGTGACGGGACATTTGCTCTTTCCCGCATGGGATCCCCACGAGAGCCAATCCATGTTCGACGGCAGATAGACACGGCCTGATCGCGAGATCGTGGCATAGGCATAGCCTTGGGATTCTCCCCACTGCAACGTGCCCTTCGCGCCCCATTCGAGGTCATTGCTGCCATTTGTCGGACGACAGCGGCCCGCATCATAGTGAACGATCGCGCCTTCAAGCCCATTCGGACGTGGCCCTTTGTAGCTATGCTTGATGTGCCCCAGTGTTTCGAAATCGGGCGCATCGCCAGCATCCATGAATTCCAGCCGCGCAGCCGCAAGCTCAGGACGACTGGGGCGGTCCGGCTCTTCGACAAAGGCTACGCCGGTCTCGGCCAGCAAGCTCTCGGCCTCAGCAAGGAGCGCCATGATCTTTGATGGATAGGATGCGTCACCGGCATAGCCCCGACTCTTCAGAAACGTAATGTAACCGCCCGGGTCATTCGTAAATGCTTCCCATCCAGAATAGACGGACCGACCGATGAAACGCCAATAGCCTGCAATGAAAGCGTCGACGCTGGTGAAGGCGCAGTAAGTATCGACGCCGTCATGCGCACCGTATTTCACGGGCGTGGCATAACCGGTCATTTCATCGCGCCACTTCAACCCTGCGAAATTGGCATACTGTTTGGCGAGATCGGAGCTGCCGCGCCCGGATTCCAGTATCCATTGCGCAAGCGTGACGGCCCGCAATCCCGGCGCCGGCGTAACCGCACTGCGCGCGGCACGAACAAGGTCATTCCAGCTATGCATCGCTTTGCCCTCCCCTGATGATCTCGTTCTGGGAGGGCTTACCCCGCACCTCTTTTAGATTGCAATGCGTCTATTTAGCCACCTCAAGGTGCTCATGACATTTGATTGTCACCGCCCGAGTTGCTGTCGGACGACTTAGCGCACTGTCCGCAAGCGCTGCACGACGCCTGCCAGAACGTGGATACCGCGCTCGATCCTCGCAGCGTCGAGCGCCGCATAGCCCATGATCAGTGTCACGTGATCGGGCTTTGCTGATGTCGCGTAGAGCTCGGCAACGGAATGCAAGCCGATCCCGCCCCGCTGAGCCGCGTCGATCAGCTCCGCCTCCAGCTTGCGCGGCAGGTCGAGAAAATGCGCAACGACATGAAGACCGGCATCCGCGCCTGCGATGACGACACGATCGCCAAATTTGAGTCTGATCGCGGCAAGCAATGTCTCGCGCCGCTCGCGATGCAGGCGGCGCATCTTGCGGATATGGCTCTCATAGAGGCCGCTCTCGATCACCGAGGCCAGGGCCTCCTGTTCGAGCACCGCAGAGTGCCGGTCTGACAATTGCTTGGCCATCGCGAATGACGCCTGCAATTCGTGCGGCACGACGAGATAGCCAATGCGTAGCGTCGGTGACAGCGTCTTCGAGACGGTGCCGAGATAGATCACATTGCCATGGGAATTGAGCTGGGCATCGAGCGTATGCAGCGGTGGCACCGGATCGATATCATAGCGGAACTCGCTGTCATAATCGTCTTCCACGACATAAGCGTTTCTGCGCCCCGCCCAGTCCAGCAGCGTACGCCGGCGCGCCACCGCCATCACGCTGCCGAGCGGGAATTGATGGGATGGCGTGACATAAACGAGACGCGCCGTGACATCTGCAAGCCTGTCCACCAAGAGCCCTTCGCCATCGACCTTGATGGGGACCGCCGCAGCACCCGTATTGGCGAAGATGTGGCGCGCCATGGCGTAACCGGGCTCCTCGACGACGAATTGATCGCCGGGATCGAGCAGGAGCCGTGCGCAGAGATCAAGACCTTGCTGCGAGCCGTTGACGATAATGATCTGTTCGAGATCGCAGCGCAGCCGCCTCGCCCGCCACAGATAGCCCTGCAACGCCATGCGCAGCCGCTTGGACCCGCGCGGGTCGTCGTAGGCAAGACGATCCTGCTGCTGCGCCATGGTGGCATTGATCGCACGCCGCCAGGTCGCGCCTGGAAAGTCCGATGGCGCGAGATCGCCGTAGCGGAAATCGGCGATCAGGTTGCGCGCATGACGCGCTGCCGAAGGAGGAACGCCGCGCAGACGCTTGCCATAGGCCGATAGCTGCGCCGCCTTGCGCGGCCGGGCAGCGCGTGCAGGCCGACCGCGCAACAGCGAGCCTTTGGCAACCTGCGGCCGCGCGCCCTGACGAACCTCGATAAAACCTTCGGCCAATAACTGATCATAGGCGACAGTGACCGTGGTGCGGGACACGCCGAGTTCGAGCGCCAGACTGCGCGATGACGGCAGATGGCCATCCACGCCGAACACGCCGCTCGCGATTTGATCGCGCAGCGTCTCGTAGATCTGGCGTGCGCTGGCGCCGCGCTTGTTCATGTCCGTTGCCTATTCAAACTGGACCACTCATATCCGACATAACTGGATATTCTATTGGTCCAGCCAAACCTGTAAACTGGGTTATCGACGGACGGCATTTGGCCGACCGCTGACACCAAGGACGAGATCGGATGCCCACGATCGAACAGGCGCCGGAATGGCAGACCACGGAGTGGTTCAATACCCCCACACCACTGACACTGGCGGCGTTGCGTGGCCGGGTCGTGATGCTCACAGCGTTTCAGATGCTGTGCCCCGGCTGCGTGGCTGAAGGCCTGCCTCAAGCCCAGCGGGTCGCCGCGACCTTCAAATCCTCCGATATAGCTGTCATCGGCCTGCACAGCGTATTCGAGCATCATGATGCGATGGGTCCGAACGCGCTGCGTGCCTTCCTGCATGAATACAAGATCCGTTTTCCGGTAGGCATCGACTCGCCCGATGGCACCGGCCTGCCGCACACCATGCGCACCTATGGCTTCCAGGGCACGCCGACCACGCTGCTGTTCGATCGCGACGGGCAGTTGCGCCGTCATGTCTTCGGTCACATCTCCGATCTGCAGCTCGGCGCAGAACTGATGGCGCTGATCTGCGAGCAACCGCAAACGCTTGCCGATGTGCAAACCAATGTCGCCGGCGTGTGCACGCCCGATGGATGCAGGTGACGGCATGGACGCGTCCATCGATCACACCACTGACCTCGCGCCCGACGACATCGCCCGCTTCGGGCCTGATCCGGAATCCGTATTCCGCACCAACCTCGCTGCCGTCGAGAGCCGCATCACTGATGCCTGCGTTCGTGCCGGACGCGCACGCACTTCAGTACGGCTGCTGCCGATCACCAAGACCGTACCGGCCCATGTGCTGCGGCTGGCGTTTCGGGCGGGCATCCGCGATTTCGGCGAGAACAAGATCCAGGAAGCGACTGGCAAGCGCGAGGTGTTGAGCGACCTTCCCATCGCCTGGAGCATCGTCGGCCATCTGCAGACCAACAAGGTGAAATATCTGACGCGCTTTGCGCGCGAATTTCATGCGCTCGATAGTATGCGTCTTGCCGAAATGCTGAATGCCCGACTCGACAAGGAGGATCGTTTCCTCGACGTCTATGTACAGGTGAACACCTCGGGCGAAGAGAGCAAGTTCGGCCTGCATCCGGATGCACTGCCCTCCTTCGTCGATTGTCTCGATCAATTCCCGCGTCTGCGGCCGCGTGGCCTGATGACGCTGGCACTGTTCAGCGATGACATGGCGCGCGTGCGCCCCTGCTTCGCCTTGCTGCGCCGATTGCGCGACCAGGTCGTCAAACGCAATGCCGGGCTGGTCGAACTCTCGATGGGCATGACCGGCGATTTCGAAGCTGCGATCGAGGAAGGCGCCGATGTCGTCCGCGTTGGACAAGCGATCTTCGGCAAGCGGCCGACACCCGACGGGCACTATTGGCCCGGCTTGATCAAGACCTGATGATGAGCACCATGACACCCCCCCGAAAAGCCGTCGCGATCCGCCACGTTCCCTTCGAGACACTTGGGACCTTTGAGCCCGAGCTCGAACGCGCCGGCTACGCGCTCACTTATGCCGACGTCGCCAATGGCGACCTCGGCAAGCTGGACGCGCTCGCGCCGGATCTGCTGGTCGTTCTCGGCGGACCGATCGGCGTCTACGAAACTGACACCTATCCGTTTCTCACCGCTGAGCTTGCGCTGATCGAAACGCGGCTGCGCGCTGGTCTACCCACGCTCGGGATCTGTCTCGGCGCGCAAATGATCGCAGCGGCACTCGACGCCAAGGTCGCTCCCACCGGCACCAAGGAGATCGGCTTCGCGCCGCTGTTCCTCACTGATGCGGGGGCAGCAAGTCCGCTGCGCCATCTGGCAGATATTCCGGTCCTTCACTGGCATGGCGACGGCTTTGAGTTGCCGATCGGCGCCGCGTTGCTCGCCACCACATCAGTCAGCAACCAAGCCTTCGCCATCGGGCCCAATGTCCTTGGGCTGCAGTTCCATCCAGAGGCCGATACGACACACGAACTCGAAGCTTGGCTGATCGGCCACGCCTGCGAGCTGTCAGGGGCCGGGATCGACCCGCGCACCATTCGCGCCGACGCACGCCGGCATGGCGCGGTCCTCGCCCGTGCAGGCCGGACCATGTTCGCGGAATGGCTGACCGGGCTCACGCTTCCCGCGCGCTGACGACCACTGGAGCGAGCGCTCGTTCACTTTTTCTCGGAGGACGCGGAACGATTGACGGCCGGGGCGATTGAGAGCCATCACAGGAGGCTCCGATGCAGCGCCCCGATCTCTCGCCCGACCGCTCCAGCGCCATTGCCTTTGTTGCTTTCGCCGCGGCCGCCACGGTGTGGATCGGCGTGATGGCGGTGCAGCCGAAGCCGCAAAGCCTTCAGGCCTCCGTCATCGTCATGTCCAAGGACATCGCCATAACGATTCCTCGGGCGCCATGGATGGAACTGGCCGACCTGACGCGCTAGGCGTCACTTCACAACGATGGTTCCGGTCATCCCCGCCTCGCGATGGCCGGGGATCAGGCAGGCATATTCGAACGCGCCAGCATTCGTAAATTTCCAGACGATGTCGCCCGCTTTCTTGGGATTGAGCATTTTCGCATTCGGGTCGTCATGCTTCATCGACCCCGCCTTCATCGCTTCGGCATGGGCGAGATTCTCATCCGTAGTGGCCAGCACGAATTCATGTTCCAGTTCGCCCGAATTACGCAGCACGAATTTCACCTGCTCGCCCCGGCGCACTTCCAGCTTGCTCGGCACGAACAGCATCTTGCCGTCGCTTTCCGTCATCGCGACATTGACGATCCGCGCCGGGCGCTTGGGATCACCGGGTTCGCCCGCAGCGAATTTGGCAGCGCCACCGTGATGGCCATGATGCCCGGCATCGGCAAAGGCCGGCATGGTCGCTGACATCGCGAAGGTCGCTGCGATCACTGTGCTGAAAATTGTCTTCATGGTCGGTCACCCTCCATCGTGCCCCGCGCCGCATCGAAACGCGGCGCTCAACTCAGGCTAGCCGCAGGTCCAGATCGGGCCGATCGGGGTGCGCGTGTAGCACGGGCCAAAACTGCCGCCATTGTAGCGACCGCCGCCATCGAAACCGGGCCGGCCGGGATAGCGCCACTGGCCTTCCCACCAATTGTAATATTGCGGGGTTTTGTCGATGTACCAATGGCGCTGATCGCGCTTGGCCATCTTCAGATCCGCCTTTTTCTGCATGAACAGCGGCACGCTGTTGTTGATCGGCTGGCGATAGCCCGGCAGGAAGCCGTAGCCCTGCCATTTCTGCGGCTTCTTCTTGGGGGCCGCAGCTGACGCATCGGCAGCGAACAGCGACAAGGCGGCGACAAGGGACAAACAAATCAGGCGCGACATGGGCTCATCATAGCCGCTGGACTGAAAAAACGCCACTGACACCTCGCCGCGCTCAGCTCTCCACACGCCGCATTCTGGCGCACAACTCGGCTGTGTGCTCCATCACAGGCACAACGGCCGGCGTCTCCGGAACCGCCTCACGGGGTGTATGGCCGGTTCGGGTCAGTGTCGCCAGCGACGCCATCACTGCCGGCGCCGCGACGCGCGCCACCTGCGCCACACCCGCCGCCATGTCGAACCGGGGATGGCTGACCACCATCTCCAGCACCAGAGCGAAACCGGCCACGCCCAAGGTGCGCTTGCGTGACTTGATCGACAATTTGCGAAACTTGATCGCCATGACGGGCTCATAGGGCTCGAGGGTTGCGCGCCGGATTCGACGCGCATCGACGGATCGTCCTGCCTCACCATACGCGTGACTGTGGCCAAACGTTTCGCAGCTGCGAACAACACTGCTCGCAACCGATCACGTTGCGCGGAGGCGTGCGTGAGGACGACTGCGTGCAGAATTCCACGGCGCGGCACCTGGGCCGACCCGCAGAGGCCTTTCGTCTAGTTTCCCGCAAGGCGACGCATGTATTAGCCTCCCCTCGGGAATCCGGAGCGCGCAGGCGTCCCGGGCGGGCCGACAATAACAAGAATATGACACGTTGCGATTTCGGGACTGGCGCTGCGGCGCTCCCCGCCATCTCAAGATCGCAGCGGACATCGAGGAAATGCAATGACACGAGGTTTCGCTCGCGCGCTCGGCGCAGTCGCCATTCTGCTCGCCGGTGCCGGCAGCGCCCAGGCGCAGAACTGGCCGAACAAGCCGATCCGCATGATCGTCCCCTACACCGCAGGCGGCTATACCGACCTGATGGCGCGCCTCGTCTCCGAGAAGATGTCGGTGGCGCTGGGACAGACCATCGTGATCGAGAACAAGCCGGGCGCCAATGCGGCGATCGGCACCGATGCCGTCGCCAAGGCTGCTCCCGATGGCTACACCTTCGGCACCGTGATCGCGGCGCATTCGGTGAACCCGACGCTGAATCCGAAACTGCCCTATGACGCGATGAAGGATTTTAGCTATGTGTCGCTGACCTCGGTGGCACCGCTGATCCTGATCGCGACACCTTCGCTGCCGGCCAAGGACATGAAGGAATTCATCGCGTTGGCGAAGTCGAAGCCCGGTCAGTTGAATTTCGCCTCCAGCGGCATCGGTTCAGCTGCTCATCTCACCATGGAAATGTTCAAGAGCCGCGAAGGTGTGAACCTCCAGCACATTCCGTACAAGGGCACGGCCGGCGCGCTGCAGGACACGGTGGGTGGCCAGATCAATGTGATGTTCGACGTCATCGGCCCGCTGATGTCGCAGGTGAAGTCCGGCAATGCCAAGGCGCTGGCGGTGGCAGCCAAGGAGCGCGTGCCGGCGGCCGGTGACGTGCCGACCATGACGGAAGCCGGCGTGCCGGGCTTCGTGTCCGGTACCTGGTCCGGCATCATCGCCCCGGCGGGCACGCCGAAGGAGATCGTCGATCGCGTCGCGGCCGAAGCGAAGAAGGCACTTGCCGATCCCGAGCTCAAGAAGAAGCTCGACGATCAGGGCATCGTCCCGATGGGCTCGACACCCGACGAGTTCAAGACCTTCGTCACCGAGGAGATCGCACGCTGGAAGAAGGTCGCGACCGACGCCAATATCAAGCTTGAGCAGTAAGACGTTTCCATCGCGCGCCCGTGATCGGGCGCGCGATTTCTCCTCTTGAGCATGTCTCCCAAATTGCGCTTCAATCGCGGCGTTCAAGACGCCAACGATAAAAGCAAAACGGGAGGCCATGATGAACAAGCTCGCAGCCGCGCTCTGCGTGGTCGCACTATCCGCGACCGGTGCCCAAGCCCAGACCGTGAAAGACTTCCTCGCCGCCACCATGGCGAAATGGACGGCGCCGTTCGAGCCGTTCCAGATGATCGGCAACATCTATTATGTCGGCACCGACGGCATTGCCGTCTACATCATCAAGACATCCGACGGGCTGATCCTGATGGATACCGGCGTCCCCCAATCCACCGGGATGATCAAGGATCACATCAAGAAAATCGGGCTCAAGGAGAGCGACATCAAGCTGATCCTGAACACCCATGCGCATTTCGATCACACCGGAGGCTTTGCCGAAATCAAGAAGGACACCGGCGCGCAGCTGATATCCGGCGAGCGCGACAAGGTGCAGCTCGAAGGCGGCTATTATCCCGGCGACGAGCAGAACAAGGATATCGGCTTTCCGCCGGTGAAGGTCGATCGCACCGTGAAGGATGGTGACAAGGTCACGCTCGGCGACACCACCCTCACCGCTCATGCCACACCCGGCCACTCGCCGGGCTGCACGAGCTGGAGCATGACGGTGAAGGACGGTGGAGCAGATCGCAATGTGCTGTTCTTCTGCAGCGGCACGGTGGCGCTGAACAAGCTCGTCGGCCATCCCACCCATCCCGGCATTGTCGACGACTATCGCGCAACCTATGCCAAGGTGAAGGGAATGAAAGTCGATGTGCTGCTCGGTCCGCATCCGGAAGTCTACGGCATGCAGGCCAAGCGCGCGGCGATGAAGGACGGCGCACCGAACCCATTCGTGAAGCCCGGCGAGAACGTCACTTATGTCGGCGGCCTCGAACAGGATTTCGACAAGCAGCTTGCGAAGCAGACGGCTGCGCTGCAGAAGGCCAATTAGCCTGATGCCACTGGAACGACACGCCTCATGACAAAGACCTCTGCCGACTCTCCGTCCCGCCTGATCGATGCCCGTATCAAGGAGCTCGGCGACTGGCGCGGCGAAACGCTCACGCATGTCCGCGCGCTGATCAAGGCGGCACTGCCCGACGTGGTGGAGGAATGGAAATGGCGCGGCGTGCCGGTGTGGGAACACAACGGCATCATCTGCACCGGCGAAAGTTACAAGAGCGCGGTGAAGCTGACCTTCGCCAAAGGCGCCGCGCTCGACGATCCCAAAGGGCTGTTCAATGCCAGCCTCGATGGCAATGTCCGCCGTGCCATCGATCTGCATCAGGACGACGCCATCGATGAGAAAGCGTTCAAGTCGTTGATCAAGGCCGCTGCCGCGCTGAATGCAAGCAAGCCCGCGAAGCGTAAGACAAAACAATAACACGAGTGGTATTCCCGCACGGCTCCCCCTGCCCGACATGGTCAATCCTCGCCGGCCGTTAAGACTAACCGCGGCATGCGCATGGCGCTGACCATGCGTCACGACGTGTTTGATTGAGTCGCATCGCGAGCGGGGCTAGCGTAGCCGCGTATAGGAAGTCGTTGCGCTTTTGCCCATCGCCAGATCAGTCAAGCCAGATCATTTACGCCATGGCCGCACCCAGACCTGACGGAGAGACACGGCCGCGTCGACGCCGCAACACGCTGTTCCTGTTCGTGGGCGTTGGCCTGCTGGCCTTCAGCGCGATCGGCGCAATCGCCTATGTGGCGACACGCCCCGTCACGCTCAGGATCGCAGTGGGCCCAGCGGACGGCAGCGACAAGAACCTGGTGCAGGTCATCGCCGCGCAATTCGCCCATGATCGCAGCCCGGTTCGCCTGTCGCTGAAGGTCACTGCGGGCAGCCCCGAGAGCCTGGCTCTGCTGACTTCGGGCAAAGCCGACATTGCCGTGGCGCGCGGCGATCTCGATTTGCCGCGCGATGCCCAATCGCTTGCAATCATGCGCAAGAATGTCGTGGTGCTATGGTCGCCCTCGGGGCGTGGCGCGA
>CALRZK010000044.1:0-10406 GCA_943372615.1 Bradyrhizobium ivorense
GGTGACGACAGGACTGGCATCAGTGAGTGTTGGGCTCATCCCGTCTTCTCCCGCGCTTGCGTGAGAAAGCCTTTGTCGGCGAGGTCCTGCAGCATGGCGATGACGTCATTGCGGATGTCGTCGCGCGGCGCGTTGTATTTGGCTGCGAGCAGGTCGACGATATCGGCGACGCTGCGAGCGCCGTCGCAGAGCTGCAGGATCTCCACCGCGATCTCATCCGGCGCCAGCACGCGCTCGGGGGCGAGGATCACCCAGACCTGTCGCGTTTCGTCGAATTTCAGCCGGGCATGACGCGGCAAGACCGGCTTGCTCGCTTCCGAGACTTCCATGCGACGGCTGCGCGGCTCCGTCATGATCGATCTCTACTTGGCCGCGGGCACAAAGGCGCCCGGCGGCACATGGCCATCCACATAGGCATGATATAGCGCGTCGAGCTGCACCCACAACACATTGGTCTTGAAGATCAGCGCATTGGCTACCAGCCGGCGCTCATGGGGCGTTGCAGCATGTGCCTTCACATAATCCAGTGCAAAGCCGGCATCGCGGGGCGCCTGGGTCAGGCGGCGGCTGAAATAACTCATGATGTCCGGATTGACGAAGTCATAGTGCTTCAGCATGCCGGAAATGCGTTCTTCATGCAGGTTCGGCGCGAACAGCTCGGTGAGCGAGGAGGCGATGGCCTCCAGCGGCGAGCGGTCGCGCACGTAATGCACATAGGCTTCCACGGCGAAGCGCGTGGCCGGGAGGATGCCCTCGGTGGATTCCACATAGGCGCTATCCAGCCCGAGCCCTTCGGTCAGTTTCAGCCAGCGTTCGATGCCGCCTTCCGCGCCCACATCGCCATCGTGATCCTCGATGCGATGCCGCCATTCCAGCCGCGTGGCGCGGTCGCGGAAACGCGAGATGACCACCGCGTCCTTGATGGGGATCGTGCTCTGATAATAATAGCGGTTGAGCGCCCAGGCCTGCACCTGGCCTTTGTTGAGCTGGCCGCCATGCAGGAGCTTATGGAAGGGATGCAGGCTGTGATAGCGCGTCGCGCCGATTTCGCGCAGCGCCGCCTCCAATTGCTCGGCGGTGTCGAGCGGCACGCTTGCGTCGATCGAGAGCGCGGATACTTTCACAGCGTAATCTCCATCCCGTTATGAGGGATCTTCCAGCCGGTGGTTGTCAATGCCGCGCGCTCGGCGGAATCATGCAGCAGCGCCGGATTTGAATTGTTGATGTGCAGAAAGAACTTTTGGCCGATGCTAGCGTCTGCCAGCGACGCAATTGCGCCATCGGCGCCCGACATGGCGATATGTCCCATGCTCTGGCCGGTCTTCTGGCCAAGCCCGGCAGTAATCAGCTCGTCGTCGCGCCACACGGTGCCGTCAAAGAATAGCAGCGGCGCGCCTGCTATGCGCGCTTTCAGCTCGGGCGTCACGCGTGCGCAGGCGGCGATGAAGTAGAAATGCTTGCCGCTGGCGGGCTCGCTGATGCGCAGGCCGAGCGTATCGCCGTCGCCATCAGCGCCCGCCGGATGCGCCTGTCCTTCCAGATACCAGGCGCCCTTGCCGGGCACGGTGAAGGGCAGGACTTCCAGTCCCGTTGCCGTGCCATCCTGCAGCCGCAACGCAAAGCTCGCATCGATCTCGATCGCCTCGCGCTTGACGTTCTTTTCCGACAGCACGTTAAAAATGCTGTTCGCCTTCAGGATCGCAAGCACGCGCTGATGCGCATAAATCGTGAAGGGGGAGCCTTCGCGCATCGACAGCAATCCGGCGACTGCATCGACTTCACCATTGGTCAGGATCACGCCCGCAATCGGCGAGTGGCGCAGGGCGCCTGCCTGCGGATGCAGCTGCGGCGTCTCGGTGACCTGTTGTCGCAGATCGGGGGAGGCGTTGATCAGAAACCAGTTGCGGTCATCTGCAGTGACGGCAATGCAGGCCTGTCCGCTCTGCAATTCGGGCCGCTCGCTGCGCGCCGCCCGGCACATCTGGCAACCGCAATTCCACTGCGGAATACCACCACCTGCTGCAGCTCCGAGAACGACGATACGCAACATGAGATCGCCCCGAGCGTCAGCTAGATTTTAAAGGAATTCAGCCGAAAAGGGCGCCTTCCCGGACAACGGCAAGACGCCCTGATCGGCTGTGATATCGGGTCTTACTTGCGGGCTGCGCAAGCGTACATGTTGATTTCCATGCCGACCGCAACTTCAACGATCTTCGGTGCTTTCCAGGCCATAATTCTCTCCCGCTCTTGAGCGCAGCCGATGCTGCGAGAAGGTAACTCTAATCGCTGCCCAAAGGTTCGCCAATGGCTTCGTCATCACAATGTGAGGGAAGATAGGCAGGTTTAATGTTGGGATTCACGTTTGCGTGCGCCGCACAATCAATCGCAATGCAACATTGCAAAGCCTGCTGCTTTCCTTAATTTCTGCTGACTCGTTGCGGCAAAACCATCGCCCGTTATGGACGGCAATTTCAGGAAGTCGGGGATCGTCATGCCACGCTATTTTTTCAACACCCGCCTCGGCGAAGAAGTCGTCGATGATCCGGACGGTGAGGTGCTGCGCAATCCCGATCATGCCTGGGAGACCGCGCGCGCCATGATCATGCAACTGCTGCGCTCGGAAGGGACGCAGCGCGATCTGCTGGCGGCGGTTCTCGAAGTGACCGACGAGCAGGGGGAGATCGTGCTCGAATTCCCCTTCAGCGAGGCGCTGCTGGATTCCGCGGATTCCACGACACGGCATTGATGCGGCATGTGCGCGCTGATCTTTTGATTGCGCGAATGAGATAAATCATCTCAGAGTGTCCGCAGGAAAGTTCCAGCGAGCACGGCAGATGTCCTGTCATGCCTCGATAGAGGGCTTCCTTCAGAGGGAGAGATCCATGACCGTCTACGCGTCCGCGCGCCAGGCATTGCTTGCCGGCGCCTTTGTCGGTGCTTTCGCATCCGGCGCCTTTGCCCAGCAATCCGATTCGAGCCCCGCCACGCCGCCTGCTGCAGCGCCGCCAGCCGCTGCCGCGCCGGCTGCTCCAGCCCCCGCTGCCACGCCCGCACCGGCTGCCCCGCAGGCTGCGGCTCCCGCTCCAGCCGCCACCGCTGCTGCTGCACCAGCCGCACCGGCTCTCCCGCCGGGATCGCCGCTGATCGGCCGCCCCGATGGCGCCGCTGCTGCGAAGCTGGCGCCGGTCGCGCCGCCGCCGATTCCCGCTGCCGCGGACAAGCTGCCGCTCGCCAAGCTGAAAGTGCCGGCCGGCTTCAATATCGAAGTCTATGCCGCCGGCATGGCCAATGCGCGCTCCATGCGCGAAGGCGACAAGGGCACCGTGTTCGTCGGTTCGCGCCTCGTCGACAAGGTCTATGCCGTCGTCAATCAGGACGGCAAGCGTTCGGTGAAGGTGCTGGTCTCAGGCCTCTATCGCCCCAACGGCTTGGCCTTCAAGGACGGCACGCTCTATATCGGCGAGCTGTCGAAAATCTCGAAGATCGAGAAGGTGGAAGACAATCTCGACAATCCGCCGAAGCCGACGATGATCTATGACAAGCTGCCGAAGGACGAGGCCCATGGCTGGAAGTTCATCGGCATCGGCCCGGACAACAAGCTCTATGTCCCGGTCGGCCAGCCCGGCAACAATGTCCTGCACAGTGAAGAGCACGGCCAGATCCGCCGCATGAATCTCGATGGTTCGGGCGCCGAGGTCTATGCCAAAGGTGTTCGCA
The DNA here is from genome assembly GCA_943372615.1 of Bradyrhizobium ivorense. GTDB lineage: Bacteria > Pseudomonadota > Alphaproteobacteria > Rhizobiales > Xanthobacteraceae > Tardiphaga > Tardiphaga ivorense_A. The sequence continues at coordinate 3,718 of CALRZK010000044.1, forward strand.
ACACGGTCGGCTTCGACTGGAATCCCGAAACCAAGCAGCTCTACTTCACCGACAATGGTCGCGACTGGATGTCGGAGACCGTGCCGGAGGACGAGCTCAACCGCGTCACCAAGGCGGGCGAGCATTTCGGTGCGCCCTACTGCCTGCAGGGCAACATCACCGATCCGGAATTCGGCTGGGATAAATCCTGCGCCGACTACACCGCGCCGGTCGGCCTGCTTGGTGCGCACACCGCAGCCCTCGGCATGCGCTTCTACACGGGCAAGATGTTCCCGGCGGCCTACAAGAATGCGATCTTCATCGCGCGTCACGGCTCGTGGAATAAGTCGAAGAAGCTCGGCGGCGACGTTGTCGTGGCGAAGCTGAACAAGGATGGCACCGTGAAGTCGGTCGAGCCGTTCCTGACGGGATTCCTGGAAGACAACAAATATGTCGGCCGTCCCGTCGACGTGCTGCAGATGAAGGATGGCTCGCTGCTGGTCTCGGACGACTGGAACGGCGCGATCTACCGCATCAGCTACGGCAAGAAAGTCGCGGATAAGAAGTGACGGCGTTGCCGTCAGGCAAAAGCCGTCATTCCGGGGCACGCGCTCTTCGCGCGTGAACCCGGAATCCCGTCATGAGAGTCACACATCGAGATTCCGGGCCCAGTCCCATCGCCTTCGGCGCCGGTTCTGTCCCGGAATGACGAACTCAATTGAAAGAGACATATCGATGCGCCCGTTCGCCATCATCGTGATGTCGTTACTCGTCGTTTCCCCACTCTCCGCCGCCGAACCCATCGCAGAACGCGCCGCGCCGTGCCTCGCCTGCCATGGCGAAAAGGGCACGTCGGAGACCGACATCACGCCGTCGCTCGGCGCGCAGCAGCCGGCCTATACGCTGATCCAGCTCTATATGTTCCGCGAGAAGCTGCGCACCTTCGAGCCGATGAACGAGATGGCGAAGGATCTCACCGACGATGATCTGCGCATCTTCTCCGATTACATCGCGACGCTGCCGAAGCCGGTGGCCATCGATGGCGGCGATCCCGCGCGCATGCAGGCGGCGAAAGCACTGACCTCGCAATTCCGTTGCGACAGCTGCCACAACGCCGATTTCGCCGGCCGCGACAACATCCCGCGCATCGCCAATCAGCGCGAGGATTATCTCGCCAAGACCATGCGCGAATACAAGGACAACTCGCGCCACGGCTATGACGCCACCATGGCCGATGTGATGCAGCCGATCACGGATGCGCAGATCGTGGAGCTGGCGTATTATCTGGCGCGGGTGAAGTAGGCGTGGTCTCCCTCCCCGGAGCGCAGCGAATGGGGAGGGTGGCGCGTAGCGCCGGGTGGGGGCTCTCCCCACGAAGGACGAGTTTGGGGAAGCACCCCACCCGTCTCGAAGCTCGCTGAACGCTCGCTTCTCGCCACCCTCCCCACGGCGCGTGGCTCCGCCACGCTTGGGGGAGGTAAAAGAATTGCGCCGCCGGCAAGATGTTCGTTGCTTCTTTGTTCTTGACAAAATTCCCATCCCCGCCATTATCTGTCCCGTCTTGTTCGCGAGGGGCGCTCTCATGAGGCGTCTTTGAGTGGGACAGGATGCGGTGCCCGCGGCCTGCCTCGCAAGCAGGACTCGGGAGGCCGGGGGTAACCGAACCTCCCCATTACGAGGGGGCGCCGATAGTTCGGCTGCGACGGCACAGGCGAACGGCGGGAAACCGTCGGGACCAACGGGACCGAGCCCTTGCACAGCGAGGAAGTAGGAAACGTGCCGGTGTGCGACATAGCGGTCCTCCAGCCCAAAATCCCGCGGCGGCACGCCGTCAGGCGTTGCGCTTCTCAGGTTTGCCGGCGATCCGGCAGGCAGGAGCAGCGTCAGTAACCACCAAGTGCGCCTTGCGGCGTGCCACCTCCCCTCATGTTGCGAGGGGAGAAATGCTCATACCTCGGACGCTCCGGCGTCGCGAGACAGCAATGCCGTACCCGCATTTGGCATTGTCCGCACATGCTGCGATAAACCTGACCGCAAATACGGGAGCACTGCATGAAAGATCTCTGGCGTCTGTCGGCCTCGGAACTCGCGAGCCTCATCAAAACACGACAAGTCTCAGCGAAGGAAGCCGCAGAATCCGGCCTCGCGCGACTCGACGCTGCGAATCCCGCGATCAATGCCGTGGTCGATCATCGCCCTGAGGACGTGCTCGCGCAGGCCGAGGCCGTGGATGCAGCGCTCGCGCGTGGCATCAATGTCGGCCCGCTCGCCGGCGTGCCGGTCACCGTGAAAGTGAATATCGACTACAAGGGTTATGCGACGTCAAATGGCGTCAAGATCCAGAACGAGATCATCGCCACCAGCAACAGTCCCGTCATCGACAATCTGCACAAGGCCGGCGCCGTTATTCTCGGCCGCACCAATTGCCCCGCTTTCTCCTATCGCTGGTTCACCACCAACCAGCTCTATGGCGACACCAAGAATCCGCGCGATCCCTCGCTGACGCCAGGCGGTTCATCGGGCGGTGCAGGCGCATCCGTTGCGGCCGGCATCGGCCACATCGCCCATGGCACCGATATCGCAGGCTCGATCCGCTATCCCGCTTATGCCTGCGGCGTGCACGGTCTGCGTCCGACCGTCGGTCGCATTGCCGCCTATAATCAGGCGCTGCCCGAGCGCATCATTTCCGGCCAGATCACCGCGGTATCCGGCCCGCTCGCGCGCACCATCGCCGATGTCAGGCTCGGCCTCGAGGCCATGTCGCAGCCCGATGTGCGCGATCCCTGGTATGTGCCGGTGCCGCTGATCGGCGAGCCGCGTGAAAAGCGTGTGGCGATGTGCCTGCGCCCGGACGGTCTTGAAATCACCAAGGCCGTGGAAAGCGCCGTGCGCGACGCTGGCAAGCGGCTGGAGCGGGCAGGGTGGATCGTCGAGGAAGTCGAGAACACCCCGGCGCTGCGCGAAGCCGCGGCACTGCAGACCACGATCTGGTTCGGCGATGGCTATCAGGGCATGCTCGATGCGGCCGAGCGCGAGGGCGATCCCGCGGCGCTCGTCTGCCTGCGCGGCCAGAAGGACAGGCTGAAGGACTTTGACAATGGTGGCCTGTCGCGCGCGCTCGTGCGTCGCTCAACCTTCGTTCGCGACTGGGAGTTGTTCCTGCAGCGCTATGCCGTGGTGCTGATGCCGATGTCCGGCGAATTGCCGTTCCCCGACAATCTCGATCTGGAAGGCGAGGAGGGCTTTGCCCGCGTCTGGGCGGCACAGATGCCGCAGATCGGCATTCCCTTCATGGGCCTGCCGGCGCTATCCGTCGCCACCGGCCTCGTGGGTCGCACGCCCACCGGCGTGCAACTCGTTGCCGGCCGCTACCGCGAGGACCTCTGCCTCGCGGCCGGCGAAGCGATCGAGGCAGGCGGCACGCCGCCGATGCCCTGTGATCCCATCACTGCATGAGGCCCCGATGAGCAGCATCTATGATTTCAAGGCTGACTCGCTGAAAGGCGACACGGTTTCGCTGAAGGACTTTGAAGGCAAGGTCCTGCTGGTGGTGAATACCGCTAGCGCCTGCGGTTTCACGCCGCAATATGAGGGCCTCGAACAGTTGCAGAAGGATTTTGCCGCTCGCGGTTTCACCGTGCTCGGCTTCCCCTGCAACCAGTTCGGGGCGCAGGAGCCGGGCACCGCTGAGGAGATCGCCGGCTTCTGCAAGACGACCTATGACGTCTCGTTCCCGATGTTTGCCAAGATCGACGTCAACGGCGCGCTTGCCCACCCATTGTATAATTTCCTCAAATCTGAGAAGTCGGGCCTGCTGGGATCGGCGATCAAATGGAATTTCACCAAATTCCTGGTCGACCGGACCGGCCGGGTGGTCGATCGTTTTTCGCCGACCACCAAACCCGAAGCCCTGCGCGACAAGATCGAGGCCCTGCTATGACCGAGACCACCAAGCCCGCCATCCCGGACCATCTGTCGGTGGATCCGCGCAGCCCGCATTACAACGAGGCCGTTCTGCAATTCGATGTCGGCATCCGTTTCAAGGGCGTCGAGAAGAGCAATGTCGAGGAATATTGCATCAGCGAGGGCTGGGTCCGCGTCCCTGCCGGCGCCGCCAAGGATCGCCATGGCAATCCCTTGCTGATCAAGCTATCCGGCGAGGTCGAGGCCTATTACCGCGATTGATTGCAGTGCAGCACGACTGACTAGCAAAAAGGCGCCGCCCGGCTAAATTTGAAGCTTAAAATAATCGCGGGTTCTGGTTATGCTCATCGTATTGGGCATGACCAATGAAGGACCGGGAATGAAAGTGGCAACGCTGCGCTCGGACGCTCAGAGGCTGGAAACTGTACGCGCGCCTGCGCAGGCGATGATCGAGATCGATCACGTCTCGCAGCGCTTTCAGACGTCGGGGCGCCAGAGCCATCTCGCGCTGTCGGATATCAATCTCAGCATCGAGGACGGCGCGTTCGTTTCCATCCTCGGTCCATCCGGCTGCGGCAAGTCCACATTGCTTTACATTGTCGGCGGCTTCGTCAAGCCGACCGAAGGCCGTGTGAAAGTGAAGGGCAAGGCGATCACAGGTCCTGGTCCTGATCGCGGTCCGGTGTTTCAGGAATTCGCGCTATTTCCGTGGAAGAACGTGCTCGGCAATGTCATGTATGGCATGCTGCAGCAGGGCATGAAGAAGTCCGAAGCCGACGCGCGCGGTCGCAAGCTGCTCGAAATGGTCGGCCTCAAGGGTTACGAAAAATTCTATCCGAAAGAACTCTCCGGCGGCATGAAGCAGCGCGTCGCCATCGCGCGCACGCTGGCTTACGATCCCTCCGTGCTGCTGATGGACGAACCCTTCGGCGCACTCGATGCGCATACGCGCACGCGGCTGCAGAACGACCTACTCGATATCTGGGACACCCAGCGCAAGACGGTGCTGTTCGTCACGCATTCCGTCGAGGAAGCGGTCTATCTGTCCGACAAGGTGATCGTGATGTCGCGTTCGCCGGGAACCATCAAGGAAATCATCGACATCGATCTGCAGCGCCCGCGCAAGCGCGCCGACCTGCTGCTCGATGCGCGCTTCCAGAAATATATCGTCGACATCGAGAAGATGATCGACGACGGCCAGGAAGCGCACTGATGTCGCCGCGCCGCATCGTGAAGGCGCTGTCGCCGCTGCTCGCTTGTATCGGCCTGCTTTGCGTGTGGCAGCTCGCCTCGATGCGGCTGCAGACCGAGAGCTTCCCGACCGCCATCGAGACGCTGAAGGCGGTGCCGTCGATCCTCACCGACAAGGAATCGATCCGCAATATTCTGGACTCGATGCGCCGCATGGCCATCGGCCTTACGCTCGCGGTGCTGTTCGCGATCCCGCTTGGGCTGATGATGGGCCGCGTCAAGGCGGTGGCGAATTTCTTCAATCCGCTGATGATGATCATCTATCCCGTGCCGAAAGCGGCGCTGATGCCGATCATCATGCTGTGGCTCGGCGTGGGCGACGTCTCCAAGACACTGGTGATCTTTCTCGGCGTCAGCTTGCCGATCATCTATCACTCGTTCCAGGGCGCGAAGGCCGTGGAAGAGAAGATGCTGTGGTCGGGGGCTGCGATGGGCATGTCGGCGCCGTCGCGCATGCTGCGTATCGTGCTGCCCGCGGCCTTGCCGGAAATTCTCACTGGCTGCCGCACCGGTCTGGTGCTGGCGCTGATCACGATGATCACCTCGGAGATGATCGCGCGGCAGTCTGGTGCCGGCAACATCCTCTTCAACGCGCTGGACATGGCGCAATACGACACCGTGTTCGCCATGATCCTGATCGTCGGTGTGATGGGCATCATCTTCGACGCGGTTTTCGAGCGGGTCCGGCTGTCACTGGTGAAGTGGTCGCAGCCGCGCGACGACATGCCCCTGAGCTTTACGTGAGGAGCAGGGCATGAGCGAGCGCGTCAATTCCTTCCTCTTCGGTCTCATTCCCATCGCGCTGTTCCTGGCGCTGTGGCAGTCGCTGATCTCGTTCGGCTATGCGCCGACGAATCTGTTGCCGCCGCCTGGCGCAGTGTTTGGTCGCCTCGCGACGCAATTCTTCACAGCTGATTTCCTGCACGATCTCGGCGCGACCCTGATCCGCCTGTTCGCGGGCTTCGGCATCGCCGTCGTGCTCGGCGTGCTGATCGGTCTCGCAGCAGCCGTGAGCCCGGCGATCAATGCCGTGGTGAAGCCGCTTGTGCGCGTGCTCGCGCCGATCCCGAAAGTCGCGCTCTATCCCGCGCTGCTCCTGATCCTCGGCTTCGATCACGCCTCGAAGATCACGCTGGTGACGGCCGACGCGCTGTTCCCGATCCTGCTGTCCACCTATTACGGCGCGTCGATGGTGGAGCAGAAGCTGATCTGGTCGGCGCAGGCTGCTGGTACGCCGCGCTGGCAGATCCTGTTCAAGGTGGTGCTGCCGGCCGCGATGCCATCGATTCTCACCGGCTGCCGCATCGGCCTCGTGATCTCTTGCATCGTGGTGTTCCTGGCCGAGATGATCACGTCATCCGACGGTCTCGGCCATATGCTGGTGCAAGCCGCGCGAACCTTCCAGACGGTGGACATGTTCGTGCCCCTGATCATGATCTCGCTGCTGGGCTTGATCCTGAATAGCCTGCTGCACACGCTGCGCGGCTATCTGCTGCGTGGCTTTCCGGAAGTGTGATCTCAGAATGTAGGGTGGG
>CALRZK010000045.1:0-10384 GCA_943372615.1 Bradyrhizobium ivorense
AGCGTCTCCACATTGAGCGGACGCAGCAGCAGTGTCGCCGGCAATTCCTTCAGACAATCGACGAACACCACGATGACGGCGCCAAGCAGCGCCGGCCGCAGCAGCGGCAACTGGATGACGCGCAGGCTGGTCATCACAGGCGCACCGGCGGCGCGGGCGCTGTCGTCGTAATCGACCGGGATGCGCTCGAAGCCGGCCTTGATGAACCCCGTGGGCACCGCAAGGAAACGGATCACATAAGCAATGACGACGGCAGCCCCCGAGCCGACCATGACGAGACCGGGCGGCGTTGCGCCGATCCAGCGCGCGATGCTGTTGAGGCTGTTATCGATGAACAGCACCGGCGTCAGCAGCCCGAGCGCCAGCACGAGACCGGGAAGCGCATAGCCGGCCTGCGCGATGGCGAAAGACGTGTCGGTGAGGCGCGAGACGCGCCAGCGCTGGGCGATGACCACGATCAGGCCGAGCAGCAATGCAAGGCCGGTGGCGATGGCGGCGAGAAGGATCGTGTGGCCGGCATCGCGCCAGACGGTGGTCTCGCTCGCCAGCAGGCCGCGCCGGATGCTCTGATGTAGCAGATAGAGCAGCGGCACGGCGAAGCCGAGCAATGCGGGAAGGAAGCAGGCCGTGAAGGCGAGCGCGCCGCGCCAGCCACGGAGCTCTGTACGGGCCATCAGCCGCGGGTTCTCGGCGGAGAATTCAAAACTGCTTTCGCGGCGGCCGAAGCGTTCGATGGCGATCAGCACCGTGACGATGGCCAGCATGAACAGCGCAAGCTGCGCTGCGCCGGCGAGGCTGCCGCGATTGAGCCAGGTGGTGAAGACCGAGACGGTCAGCGTGCGCACACCCAGATATTCGCTGGCGCCGATATCGTTCATTGTCTCCAGAGACACAAGCGCGAGCCCGACCGCGAGTGCCGGCCGCGCCATCGGCAGCGAGATGCGGCGGAAAGTGGTCCAGCGATTGGCGCCGAGCACCTTCGCGGCTTCTGCAAAGTCCGCGCTGCGATGCTGGAACATGGCGCGGGCGGAGAGATAGACATAGGGATAGAGCACGAGGCCGATAATGAGGATCGCGCCGGGCAGCGAGCGCATGGCCGGCAACAGTTTGATCGCGTCGGGCATCGGCATGAGCGTCGCCAGCATGCGATGGACGAGGCCGAGCGGCTCGAACAGATCCACATAGACATAGGCGGCGAGATAGGTCGGGATCGCGAGCGGCAGCGGCAGCAGCCAGAGCAACAGCGCTCGGCCGGCGAAGTCATGCGACGAGATCAGCCACGCCGTGCCGGCGCCGAGGACGAGCGCGACGATGCCGACGCCGAGGAGAAGAGCGGCGGTGTCACGCAGCGCCTGGGGGAGGACGTAAGCGAGGAGATGCTGCCAGAGCTCGGGCTCGGGTTGCAATGCGAGGACAGCGATGCTGATCACAGGCGCCGCGACGAGGAGCGCGGTCGCGGCTGCGATAAGGATGGCAACAATCTCGGTGCGGGAGGGCTTCACGTCGTGCTTCTACCCTCTCCCGTGGGGGAGAGGGTAGCGGTCTTCGATCAGCTCAATTATCAAACCCGACCTTGTCCACCAGCGTGGACGCGGCCTTGCGGTTGGCGGCGATCTTGGCGATCGGCATCGGATCGGCATTCAGCGTGCCATAGCCGGCAATGGTCGGATTGATCGCGACGCCTGCCTTCACCGGATATTCGTAGTTGGTGTCCGCATAGATCTTCTGCGCCTGTTCGCCGGCGAGCCAGTCGATCAGTTTCACGGCATTGGCCTTGTTCGGCGCATGCTTGGCGAGCAGCACGCCAGACAGGTTCACATGGGTGCCGCCGCCGGCAAAGGTCGGCAGGATCACCTTGGTGGCTTCGGCCCAGGGCTTCTTGTCGGGGTCGGCGTTCATCATCAGCGCCCAGTAATAGGTGTTGCCGATGCCGAGATCACATTTGCCGGCTGCGACGTCGCGCGCCTGTTCGCGATCACCGCCCGACGGTTTTTGCGCGAGATTGGCTTTGACGCCACGCAGCCATTCCTCGGCCTTGGCTTCGCCATGCTTGGTGACGTAGGCGGCGAACAGGCCGTTATTGTAGATATGCTGGCCGGAGCGGATGCAGATCTTGCCCTTCCACTTGGGATCGGCGAGTTCTTCATAGGTGATCGCGTCCTGCTTCACGCGTTCCTTCGAGGCATAGATCACGCGGGCGCGCATGGAGATGCCGGCCCAGTGGCCATCGGGATCGCGATATTGCGCAGGCACGGTCTTCTCGATCACCTCGGACTTCATCGGCTGGGTGATCTCTGCCTTCACTGCATCATCGATGCGGCCGAGATCGACAGTGAGCAGCACATCGGCGGGGCTCGAGGCGCCTTCGGTCTTGATGCGCTGTTCGAGGCCGGATGAGGCCGAGATCACATTGACCTTGATACCGCTCTCCTTGGTGAAGGCGTCGAACAGCGGCTGCACCAGTTTCGTCTCGCGATAGGTGTAGACATTGACCTCACCGGAGGCCTGTGCGGCCGTCGCACCGAGCGCGAGAACGAGGGCAGTCCCGAGGGCATAATGCTTGATCATGATGGGCTCCGGCAGGGGCGTTGCAATGAGGAGATGACGTAGCGCAGCGCGCGAACTTGCGTCAGTGACGCAACGTCGCGCCACGCATAGTTAGAACTATTCAAAAGAGAGGAGGCCGCAGGTACGGAATACCTGCGGCCTTTGTGTTGCGCTTAGAAGCTGGCGGTGACCGATGCGCGGAAGGCGCGTGGCGAGCCGGGCGTGATGTTGTTCGGTGCATCCGCAGTCGCAAAATAGCGGGTGTCGAACAGGTTCTCGATGTTGAGCTGGCCGCGCCAGGTCTTGTCGAGGCGGAAATAGACCGCCGCATCGACGCGGGTAAAGGCCTTGAGGCGGACAGTGTCATCCGAGGTGGCGAAGAAGTTATCGTAATGGATGACGCCGAGGCCGGCGCCCCACATCTCGGTGAACTGATACTTATTCCACATGGTGAAGGTGTTGTAGGGCACGAGGCCGACGCGGTTGCCGGCGACGATCGAGGCCGACGAGGCATCGACGATGCGCGAGTCGGTATAGGCATAGCCGCCGGTGACCTGCCACTGATCGGTGAGATAGCCGGTCAGGCTGAGCTCGGCGCCCTTGGTGTTGGTCTTGCCGAAGGCGACGACGAGGCCGTTCTGGATGAAGCGCTGGTTTTCGCGGTCGAGGTCATACACCGCCACGGCTGCCTGCAGCCGCGGATTGATATCCCACTTCACGCCGACTTCATTGTTGATGAATTTTTCCGGCACGGTGACGGCCAGCGACGGCGTCAGCGACGAGAACTGATCGCCAGCGCTCGGCAGATAGGACGTGCTGTAGCTGCCATAGACCGAGACATTGTCGACCGGCTTCAGGATCACGCCGACGCGCGGCGAGACCAGATTATCGACGCGGCTGTCCTGGGTGCCGCCCGGATTGAGGTTGGTGGCGGTGAGATCGAAGCGGTCATAGCGCACGCCGCCGATCACCTGCAGATAGCGGGTGATCTCGATCTGATCCTGGACGTAGACCGAGGCGAGATTGAGCGTCGCGCGGGCATTGTTGTCCGAGGCGTTGTTGTGGGTGAAGGTCCACGGCGCGAAGGTGGTCGGGTTCGATACCGGCACCAGCAGCGTGGCGCTGCCGCCATTGATCGTGCCGCTGTTGCGCAAGCTGAACGTGTTCTGCTGGCCGAATTCGGTCCCGAAGGTGATGGTGTGCAGGATCGGGCCGGTATTGGTCTTGTAGGTCCAGTCGGTCTGGTTGAACAGGTTCTCGCGCTGGACGAGATTGTTATAGGCCGAGATCGAGGCGATGCCGCCGGGGGTCACGAAGGTGCCGGTGGTCGGGAAGACGTTCTGATAGAACTTGTCGTAATTGGCATAGCGCGACGAGTTCTTCACCGTCAGGCCATTGTTGAAGTCGTGGTCGATCACCGCATTGGCGATGTGGACATCCTGCTTCGAATAGCTCTGGTCGGGATTGCCGAAGAAGGTCGAATAGCTGGTGTTCACCGGCACGGTCGGGCGTGCAGGCGTCGGCGTGAAGCCGGAATTTTGCGCCGGGATACCGCGATCGGCGGTGCGATCGTCATGCAGATATTCGTAGCTCAGCTTGACGCTGGTATCCTCGCCACGGATCGTCATGGTCGGGTTGATGCCGTAGCGCTCCAGATGTGAAAAATCGCGATAGGAGCCGGAATTCTCGTACATCGCATTGATGCGCGCCGCGACATTCTCATTGACGGCGCCGCCAGTATCGACGGTGACGCGCCCGTTGCCGAACGAGCCACCCTGCACGGTGACGTCGCGGATCGGAACGCCATCGGCTTCCTTCTGCACGCGATTGATCACGCCGCCGCCGCCGCCGCGGCCGAAGATCATGGCATTCGGGCCCTTCAGGACCTCGATGCGCTGGGTGTTGTAGAGATCGCGGAAATACTGAACGTCATCGCGGACGCCGTCGATGAAGAAGTCGGCATTGGTGCGCTGGCCGCGGATCACGAGGTCGTCGCGATTGCCTTCGCCCTGATGCGGGACTACGCCCGGCACGTAGCGGACGGCCTCGCCGATGCTGCGGATGTCCTGGTCCTTGATGAAGTCCTTGGTCAGCACCGTCACCGACTGCGGCACGTTCACGAGCGGGGTGTTGGTCTTGGTGCCCGAGGAAATGCTGGTGGTGATGTAGCCGACCTGGCCGGTGCGGGCATCCTGGCTACGGACGCTGAGCGGCTGCGCGACGACCGGCGCGGCCTGCACGGTGCGCTGGCTGCGGGCGGCGCGGTTGGTGGCGGCGCGCTTCGGCTGGGCGCGGCGGACGCGCGCGCTGGGGGCATCGACCTGCACCGGCGGCAGCGCGGAGGCGCCGGGCGCCGCCGTCTGGGCAATCGCCGATTCCGTGATGCACAAGCCTGCAGTCAATACCGCTGCGGCACTGGTTGAAATCAAAAAAGCCCTGCGCGCGCGGAGGCGATGGCCTCCGTTCGTGGTCTGGTCAGTCATGTCTTAACGCCCCTGAATTCGCTTGCGCCGCACGAAGCGGCGAATGGTGCGCGCTCCTCCCCGGAAACACGCGGACACATCTGCGGTTCGGAAAATTAGGGGCGAATTAGATGGCGATTAGAATAACTCGAAGTCTGTGCGTTCACCCCGGTGCTGTGGCACAGGTGTCGCAAATCACGTGGCGTGGATTGAAATCACTCTAAACATCGGTCTATTGGCTCAATCAGGCGGAATGAACCGGCATGCGCTGGCGTTCATAAGTTCGGGCGCAAATCCATTCCTCGCGACACATCGCGGTGATCAGCATGCTGTTTCCCGATTGTCGAACTCACAATGGCCAAGGCATCATTTCGACCATGCGTGTTTTGTTGATTGAAGACGATGCAATGCTCGGCAAGGCGCTGGTGCGCGGCCTGAGTGAGAACGGCATGACCGTGGACTGGACGCGCAACGGCGTCGATGGCTTCGCGGCACTCGACAAGACGGAATATGCCATGGCGCTGATCGATATCGGCCTGCCCAAGATGTCGGGGCTCGATGTGCTCAAGGCCAAGCGGCAGTCCGGCCTGACGACGCCGGCACTCATCATCACCGCGCGCGATGGCGTGTCGGACATGGTGGCGGGCCTCGATCTTGGCGCCGACGATTACATCGTCAAACCATTCGAGTTGCCGGTCCTGCTGGCCCGCATGCGCGCCGTGATGCGTCGCTCCAATGGACGCGCGCAGCAGCTGATGACGGCGGGCGACATCACGCTGGATCCTTCGACCCAGGTGGCGACGTTCCGCGACATCAAGCACCTGCTGTCGGTCCGCGAATTCGCCGTGCTCAACGCGCTGATGGAGCGGCCCGGCCAGATCCTCTCGCGCAGCCAGATCGAAGGCCGGATCTATGGCTGGGGCGAGGAAGTGCAGAGCAACGCTGTCGACGTGGTGATCCACGGGTTGCGCAAGAAATTCGGCAAGGACATCGTGCGCAATGTGCGCGGCGCCGGCTGGGTGGTGACGAAGGAGGGGACATGACGTCGCTGCGCAAGACCGTGATGAACTATGTCACGGGTCTCCTGATCGTCATCGGTGTCGCTGCTGCGGTCACCTCCTATCATTTCGTCAAATACGAGGTGAACAGTTTTCAGGACAACGCCTTGCACGAAGTCGCCATGGCGGCAGGCACGGTGTTTCGACACGACATCGAACCGCGGATCGATGCCGAGTTGGAAGATCAACTCGTGATCCAGATGTGGGATGAAGCGCAGGCGCCGTTGCATCATTCCGGTCCGTCGGTGGATATCCCGCTCCAGGCCGAGCTTGGTTACTCGGACGTCACCGCCGGCGGTGAGCGCTGGCGCGTATTCCGATCGCGCGATGGCGGGCATGCGATCCAGGTCTCGCAGCGCTGGAGCGCGCGCGAGGAGGTGGCTGCCTATGCCGCAGCCGGCGCGTCGGTGCCGCTCATCGTGTCGATCCCGGTTGCGTGGTTGTTGATCTCATGGGCCGTCAAGCGTGTGCTGTCTGGCCTCGGTCAACTGTCATCGGAGATCGGCGAACGTAGCGCGGATGCGAAGGATGCGCTCGGCCTGCAGGGCGTGCCGCTCGAAGTCGTGCCGCTGGTGACAGCGATGAACTCGCTGATCGAGCGGCATCAATTGGCGCTGGAGACGCAACGGCGCTTTGTCTCCGACGCCGCTCATGAATTGCGGACGCCGCTCGCCGCCCTGCAGATCCAGATCGACAATCTGCGCGCCCGTGAGCTGAGCGGACCGTCGCGCGAGATCGCACAGGATCTGCTCGATGGCATCCGCCGTGCGTCTTACTCGGTCAATCAGTTGATGACGCTGGTGCGCGCCGACGCCTCCATCGAAAGCGATGCCGAGACCGTGGATGCGCAGGACCTGATCGGATTGATCGCATCCGGCTTTGTGCCGGTGGCCGAGGCGAAGGGGGTGACATTGACCGTCGTCCCGCAACCGGCTTGCGAGCTCAATGTCCGCGCCGACGATCTCCGCCTGATCGTGTCGAACCTGATCGACAATGCAGTTCGCTATACGCGGGCGGGCGGCACTGTCAGCATTGGCACGCAACGTTCCGATGATCGTCTCGTCATCGAGGTGTTGGACACCGGCTGCGGTATTCCTGAAGCGGCGATCCCGCATCTCTATGATCGGTTCTTCCGGGCTGCTCCCGTCGATATCGACGGCACCGGCCTGGGGCTTGCGATCGCCAAGAGCGCCGCGGATCGCAGCGACTTTGCCCTGAGCATCGAGAATCGTGGGGATGTCACCGGTGTCCGTGGACAGGTGGCGATCCAACTCAATGCAATACCGGGAGAGAATCCGGTGTCGAAGGCCGCCTAGGGAATACATGCTGAGCAGCGACGCTCGACACTTCTCCCCGGTGGGGAGAGGTGTCCGCGCGTCGCTGCTAGGTTCTATCTCTGTGAATCGGCGCTAGCTCTTCCCGATCGCGCGTTTGTCCTCGTCCGGTATCGCCTCTGCCAGGGCGCGCAACGCATCAGGCTCACGCAACATGATACGCTGGCGCCCGCTGTCGATCAGGCCGCGCTGCTCCCAGTTGCTCAGGGTACGGCTGACCGTGAAGATCGTGGCACCGGTCATCTCGGCGATATCCTGTCGGCTGAGCGGGAAATCGATGGCGATGCCGTGATCGCTCTTGCGACCGGATTGATCCGCGAGTCGCAGCCGCGCATGGGCGATGCGCTGCTCGACCTGTTCGGTGGACATCTCGACCACGCGGTGATGGGCTTCCTGCAACCGGCCGCCGACGGTCTTCAGGGTATTGGCGGCAAGCAGCGGGAATTGCGCGGTCAACCGTGCCCAGGCAGCGACGGGCCAGGACAGGATCACGCTGTCTTCCACGGCGATGGCCGTCGCCGGATAATGGGTGAGGCCGATCGCCTGGGCGACGCCAAAGATCTCCCCGCTGGAGACATAGCGGACAATGACCTGCTCGCCAGCGGGCGTCATCTTGGCTGCGCGAATATGACCGTGAAGCAGGAGGAAGAAGGCGTGCACCTCTTCGCCCTGTTCGAACGCGGCTTTGCCCTTCGCCACGCGCAGCGAATGGGCCTCGCGCAGGACGATCTCGCATGTCTCCGGGGCGAAACCCGCGAAGAGCGGCAGATGTGCAACCAGTGAACTGTCGATCGACATGAACTTTATCTCGGACTTTCGGTCTCGCTTACAGGTTTTCTAGACCGCGCCAATTGACCGCGATCAAGCGGAAGTTTGCGCTACAGCAATGTGGCGCTGGTGCCACAGACGTATTTTCCAGCATCCCGCTGAATGTGCGGGGAAACTGGAGACAATTCGATGCGCAAGACTGTCATCTTCGCAACCGCCGCTGTTTTGATCTCGCTTGCCGGCGCTGCCAAGGCCGCCGAAGTCGAGGTCAAGATGCTCAACAAGGGATCTGACGGCACTGCTATGGTGTTTGAACCAGCGCTTGTCAAAGTGCAGCCGGGCGATACCGTGAAGTTCGTCGCCACCGACAAGACGCATATGGCGGAATCCATCAAGGGCATGATGCCGGCCGATGCCACGCCTTTCGCCGGCAAGATGAACGCGGATGTCGCGGTGACCTTCGACAAGCCCGGTGCCTACGGGATCAAGTGCATGCCGCATTATGGCATGGGCATGGTGGCGCTGGTGGTGGTCGGCACCCCTGCCAATATGGATGAAGCCAAGGCCGTCTCGCATCCCGGCAAGGCCAAGCCGAACTTTGTTGCGCTGTTCGAGAAGGCTGCGAAGTAACAAATTCATGAGGAGGTGACGATGTCATCGCGTCTCCATGCCCTTGCCGATGCACCCGTGCTGTCGGCTGGTTTCCGACCGTTCTTCCTGCTCGGTGCGCTCTATGCCGGGCTGTCGATCCTGGTCTGGATTCCGGCCTTTCATGGTCGCCTCGAAATCGCGTCCGCCTTCGTGCCACGCGACTGGCATATCCATGAGATGCTGTATGGCTTCCTGTCGGCGGTGGTGACGGGCTTCCTGTTCACCGCCATCCCGAACTGGACCGGTCGATTGCCCATCCGCGGCCTGCCATTGCTGGGTCTCGTGCTGCTGTGGATCGTGGGGCGCGTCGTCGTCACCATCTCTGCACATACGGGATGGCTTGTCGCCATGCTGGTGGATGCGAGTTTTCTGACGGTGGTCGTGCTCGCCGCCGCGCGCGAAATCGCGGCAGGCAAGAACTGGCGCAATCTGCCGGTGGTGGGTAACGTCAGTTTCCTGCTGATCGGCAATGTCGCGTTTCATCTGGAAGCGCGCAGCGTCGTGATGGCTGATATCAGCATCCGCATCGGTGTTGCCGTGATCGTGCTGCTGCTCTCGCTGATCGGCGGCCGCATCATTCCGAGTTTTACGCGCAACTGGCTGGTGCGAGAGAATCCGGGGCGCCTGCCGGTGCCGTTTGCGCGGTTCGACAAGATGGTGCTTGTGCTCACCGTGGCGGCATTGCTGCTATGGATCGCGCGTCCGCTGGATTCCGTGACAGCGCTGTTTGCGCTGGTGGCTGGTCTGCTACATATCGTGCGTCTCGCGCGCTGGGCCGGCGATCGCACGATGCGGGAAGGGCTGCTGGTGATCCTTCACATCGGCTACGCTTTCGTCCCTGTCGGCTTCCTGTTCTCGGCTGCTGCGGGGTTCAACGACATGCCGGCGAGTGCCGGCCTTCATGCCTGGATGGCTGGTGCGGCCGGCGTGATGACGCTGGCGGTGATGAGCCGGGCCACGCTCGGCCATACCGGACAGGCCCTGCATGCTTCAAAGGCGACGCTGGCGATCTATGCGCTGATCATCGTGGCAGCGCTGCTGCGGATCGCCGCTGTTCTGATGCCGGGCATCATGCCATTGCTGCACACGGCCGCGCTCGCCTGGGCGCTGGCATTCGTCGGCTTTGCGGTCGTCTATGGGCCGGTGTTGATCGGGTATCGGAAGAAGAAGCGCGGTGCTGTAGCCGCGTAGGGTGGGCAAAGCGCAGCGTGCCCACCTTCGCCAGCCGTGCATTTGAAGGTGGGCACGCTTCGCTTTGCCCACCCTACAGATCACGCATTAATCGCGGCACTGCTCGCATTCGAGAACGCCACCTCGATCAGCGTGCCGGATGACGGCGCGCTCTTGATCTGGAAGCGGGCGTGATTGGCTTCCACCAGCGCCTTGGTCAATGACAGGCTGACGCCGGCACTTTCAGTGTCGCTCGGGCCGGAGCTGCGGAACGGCTCCAGCGCCGCGGCGACTTCATTTTCGTTCAGCCCATGGCCGGTGTCGCGCACGCGCAGTACCACATCGCCTTGATCGGATAGCGCAGTGGAGACAATCACCTGACCGCCCGCATTGG
>CALRZK010000046.1:0-10344 GCA_943372615.1 Bradyrhizobium ivorense
CGATCGGAATCGTGATGTAGCGCTCGATCTCTTCCGCAGACTGCCCGGCGCTCTGGGTCACGATATCGACCAGCGGGGGCACCGGATCCGGATAGGATTCGATATTGAGCTTCATGAAGGCGATCACGCCCGCGCCGAGCGACAGCACGAACAGGACGACGACAAGCACGCGGAATTTGAGCGCAAACTCGACAATGGACGTCATGGCGAAATCTCGATCTCAGAAAACGTTGGCGGCGCGATCGACGAAGATCGTGCCCTTGACCACGACACGCTCGCCGATCTTCAGGCCGTCGAGCACCTGCACGCGATCGCCATCAGTGAGCCCGATGCGGATCTTGCGCACTTCCAGCGTGCGGTCGTCGCGCGCCACCCAGATGCGCGGCTCGTCGCCGGTGTAGATGATGGCGCGTGACGGAATGTCCGGCGAGAGCTGCCGGTCGCCGCCATCGAACAGCGTGACGCTGGCGAACATCTCTGGCTTCAGCACACCATCGGCATTGTCGATGGTGCCGCGCACGAGCAGGCGACGGCTGACCGGATCGAAGGCCGACGACACATAATCGATGCGCGCCTTGAACACGCGGTTCGGCGCCGCCAGTACGGTGAAGGACACGTCCTGGCCAAGCTGCACCTGCGACACGTCGGTCTCGCGCACAAACGCCGCGAGCCATACGGTCTTGAGATCGCCGATCACAAAGGCAGGATCGGACGCACCGGACGCCACATACTGCCCGGGACCGAGCTTGCGCTGAACCACGGTGCCGCCGATCGGCGCCACGATGGTGGTCTCCGGGTTGATCTGGCGCTTTTCGGCGAATGTGTCGATGGCCTCGTCGCTGAGGCCGAGAATGCGCAGCTTGTTGCGCACGGCCTCGGTCGCGGTCTCGCTCGAACGGGCATCGTTCTGCGCTGTGGCGAGATCCGCCTGCGCCTGCTGCCAGTCCTTCAGCGGCACGGCCTTGCCGGCATAGAGATCGTTGGCGCGCTTCTCCACGGTCTCGGCAAGCTTCAGCTTGGTGCGGGCGGACGCCTGCGTGCTGACAGCCGCCACATAATCGTTGAGACTCTGGACCGTATCGGCAGCCTCCAGCACGAATAGCGGCTGGCCCTTCTGGATCACATCGCCCGGCTTGGCGAAGATCTTCGCGGTGCGCCCGGCATAAGGCGAGAACACCGGCGTCGAGGTTTCGTCATTGACGGCGATCTTACCTTCGGTGGTGAATTCCGAGCGGAACCGATAGCCTTCGGATACCGCCAGCTCCAGCGCCCCCCATTGCGCTTCCGTGGGACGGAACGTGCCATCGGCGGTCGTCGCTGCAGGCGCCACATTGCCATCGCCAGTCGCAGCCTGCACGCCAAACACATGCATGCCGGCGATCGGCAGGCTCAAGCCGCCTGCGGCGAGGACAGCCACGACGGCATAGGCGCGGGGGCGTTTCAAAACAGCTGACAGCATCGCGGACTCACGGGAAAATGCGGCCGCCCGGGCGAGGCAGCATCACGCGCGATGCCGATAGCCGGCCCAGCTTACAGCAACCTTACAAGGCTCGTGATAAGGCTTGAGCTTGCTCCGAAGGTCGGAGATCGGCCAAGTTCCGGCTGGGAGAATCGCGATGCGCCTGCTGGTGATCGAAGACAATGACGACCTTGCCGGCCTGCTCGCGCAAGGGCTGCGGGCAGCAGGTTACGAGTCCGACCGCTTTGCTTCGGTGGAAGACGCCCGGATCGCGCTGTCCACCGTCACCTACGCCGCCCTCATCCTCGATCTCGGCCTGCCCGATGGCGACGGCCTCGACGTGCTGCGCGAATTGCGCCGCCGTCATAATCCTATTCCCGTCATCCTGCTGACTGCGCGCGGTGGCCTCGAAGATCGCGTCTCCGGGCTGAAGCTCGGCGCCGACGACTATCTGGTCAAACCCTTCGCGCTGGAGGAATTGCTGGCGCGGATCGAAGCCCAGTTGCGCCGGCCCGGCCAATTGCTGGGAGCGGAATTGAAGGTCGCCAATCTCACCTTCGACACCCGAGAGCGCCGCTGCATGATCGATGGCAAGCCTCAGCCGCTATCGGTGCGCGAGACCACCGTGCTCGAACATCTGATGCGCAGCAAAGGTCGCGTCGTCTCCAAACGCCAGCTGGAAGACAGCATCTTCGGGCTCTCGGAAGATGTCGGCTCCAACGCCGTCGAGGTCTATGTGCACCGGCTGCGCAAGCAGCTGCAGGAGCGCGGCTCCACGGCCCAGATCCATACGATCCGCGGCGTCGGCTATCTCCTCTCCGAGGAGCAATAGATGCGCCCCCTTCGCTCGATCTTGTCGCGCATCGTCGTCCTGCATATCATCGCCGTTGCGGTCACCACCCTGACCATCTCGCTGGCGCTGACCTGGCTGCTCGATCATGCCATCGACAACATCCACGACGAGGCCATGCGGAAGCAGGCGACATCGATCGCCGCTCATCTGAAGGCAGGGCCGGACGGCAAGCCCGTCTTGCAATTGCCCCCCGAAATCCAGGCGATCTATTCGCAGCCCTATAATCGTTATCTCTTTGCGGTGGTCGATAGCGACGGCGCGGTCCTGTTCTCATCCCAGGCCAATCGCAGCGCTGTGTTCGCGGACTGGGACAAGACCGATCTCTCATCCGAGGAAGAAAAGCGCGGTGACGCGACGATCTCCGGTGTCAGCCTCCGCAAGACGCTGGATGGCAAGAACTACTGGATCCAGACCGCCGAGAATCTGTCGAACAGGGATGCCCTCACCGATGACATCACCAGCGGCTTCTTTCGCGAGGTCGGCTGGATCACGGTCCCGATCCTCCTCATCCTGCTGGTCATCGACATCGCCATCTTCCGGCGCGCACTCTGGCCCTTGAAGCAGGCTTCCGCCAT
This sequence comes from Bradyrhizobium ivorense, assembly GCA_943372615.1. Lineage (GTDB taxonomy): Bacteria > Pseudomonadota > Alphaproteobacteria > Rhizobiales > Xanthobacteraceae > Tardiphaga > Tardiphaga ivorense_A. The sequence goes on from CALRZK010000046.1 coordinate 2,888, forward strand.
CGCGCAGGAGATCGGGCCCACGCGTACCGACATTCGCCTTCCGGCCGATGACGTCCCACTCGAGGTCAAACCTCTCATGACAGCGGTCAACCGCGCGCTCGATCGCCTCGACGAAGGTTTTCGCGTGCAGCGCGAATTCGCAGCCGACGCGGCGCATGAACTCCGCACACCGCTTACCGTCGTGCGGACGCGACTCGAACTGGTCGAAGACAAGGAACTTGTCGCCGGCCTGCGAAAGGATCTCGACGGCATCAGCCATCTCGTCAATCAGCTGCTGGAATTCGCCGAGGTGGAGACCGCCGAACTGGCCGATGATGATATCGCCGATCTGCGCGAGATCTGCGAAGACGTCGCAGCGTTCATTGCACCCATCGCCATCGCTCAGAAGAAGATGGTGTCGCTCACCGGCAGCGAGACTCCTGTCCGAGTTCACGGCAATTCAGAGATGATCCGCCGCGCGGTGCTCAATCTCGCCCGCAATGCAGTGGAACATACCGCGGAGCATACGACGGTCGAATTCGATCTTGCTGCCGATGGCACTATCGCGATCAAGGATGCGGGCCCGGGGATCGCAGACAGCGAGAAGGATCAGATATTCAAACGCTTCTGGCGACGCGACCGCAACCGTTCCGGCAGCACCGGCCTGGGTCTGTCGATCGTTCGCCGGATTGCTGAAATTCACGATGCGAAACTGCAGGTCGAAAATGCGCCGCAGGGCGGAGCCGTCTTCCGCATTGCCTTCAGAGGTCTATGAGAGAGCGAAAAGCCAGATCATCCGCACGTGACGGCATGGCCTCGGGCCGATCTCAACGGGATATTGCTCTGGATCAAGAATAAGGCGGGTTATGCGCAGTCGATATCAGCCAGAAATGCCAGCAGCATCGTGTTGAAGACGTCGGGCGTCACCGCCGTGAAGGCGTGCGCGCCGTAGCTGACTTCGCGCAACGTCGCGCCAGGGATCGCCGCAGCGAGGTCGCGCGTCAGATAGGCGGGCACCAGCGCATCATCGGCGGCGGTCGTCACCAGCACCGGCGTCTTGATCGTCTTAAGCCTTTCGCCGGGATCGAAGGCGAGAAACATCTCGATGCGCGCATTCATCGTCTCCGCTGGCGGGAAATGCGAGATGATATGCGCCTCGTCCGCATCGAGCTTCGCCTCGTTCTCGGCGATCCATTGCGGCGGAAACAGAAACAGCGGCTGTGCGCGCACATAGGCCTTCGGTCCGGAGACGCGCAGGATTTCCTTGCGGACCTCGAAGCAGCGCCGCAGGAATGCATCGGCGCGGCCCCACCCATTGACCACGGTGACGCTGCGCAAGCGCTCCGGCTGCGTCATCGCAAGCTCGAGCCCGACAATGCCGCCGATGGCATGACCGACCACATGCGCCTTGTCGAGACCGAGATGATCGAGCACGCTGGCGATGTCGCCGGCCATGCCTGCGATACTGCGCGCGACAGGTCTGTCACCACGGCTGCGCGCCGTGCCGACATGATCATAGACGATCACCTGGTATCGTTTCGCAAGCTCGGCAATCTGCGGCGCCCAGAAGCCGCCGCCGCCTCCCATGCCGGCCGAGAGGATGAGCGGCACACCTTCGCCATGCGTTTCGAAATAAATGGGCGCGCCATCAAAACTCTTGGCTAAGGTCATCGTGCAACTCATCCTGGCGTGACGGGATTACGGGGTGATCAGCACCGCGCCGGTGGTGGCGCGGCCCTTCACCTGCTCATGTACATTGACGATGTCATCGAGCTTGAAGCGCTGGCCGATATCCACTTTCACGTTGCCGGTGGTGATGGCATCGAACAGATCGGCGGCATTGGCGCGGAACGTTGCTGGATCGGCATTGTGCGGAAACACCGACGGGCGCGTCAGGAACAGGCAGCCCTTCTTGTTCAGCAGCTCCGGCTCAAAATCCTTCACCGGGCCCGAGGCCGCGCCGTAGAGGACGACAAGGCCGAACGGCGCCGTGCAATCCAGCGACTGGTAGAACGTATCCTTGCCGACGGCGTCGTAAACGACGCGCGCCTTGCGGCCGTCGGTGACTTTCAGGAATTCATCGACCCAGCCGGGCTTCGAATAATCGATGGCGAAATCGCATCCGGCCTTCTTCGCGATCGCGCATTTCTCCGGCGTCGATGCGGTGCCGACCACTGTGGCGCCCAGCGCCTTGCACCAGCTCGCGAGAATCTGACCGACACCGCCGGCGGCCGAATGCACCAGCACGAGATCGCCCGGCTGCACCGCGTGGGTTTTCTTGACGAGATATTGCGCCGTCATGCCCTTGAAGATCAGCGTCGCTGCGGCCTCATCGCTGACGCTGTCCGGCAGCGCCACGAGCTTGTTAGCCGCGACATTGCGGCGATCTGCATAGGCGCCAATGCCGGCATTCATATAGGCGACGCGATCACCAACCTTCACATCGGTGACGCCCTCGCCCACCGCCTCGACAATGCCGGCCGCTTCATGGCCGATCCCGGTCGGCAACGGCAGTGGCATAGCGCCGCCACGCTGGGAAATGTCGAGATAATTGAAGCCGATGGCAGTCTGTCGCACCTGCGCCTCGCCGGCCGCCGGGGCCAGCAGCTCCTTCGTGACAACCTTCATCACTCCGGGAGCACCGAATTCCGTCACCTCGACCACACGCGCCTGCGTCATACTCAATCCTTTAAAATCCCATGATCCGGCGATCATCGTCGCCTTCGCCAAGATCATGCATCTGCATGCATCGACGGCGCAAGGGCCCTCGATGGCGTCGTTCACAAGTCTCGGTGATCAGGCGGCGATATTGACGCCGAGTTCCGCCCAGATCTGCTCATAAAGCTGGGTGAAGCGCGGCTGCTTGCGCACCTTCATCGGGTGGCGCAGATCCGGCGCGATATCGACGTCATGGATCGCTTTCACGCGGCCGGGGCGGCTGGTGATCACAACAATGCGGTCCGCCATTGTGATGGCCTCGCCGACATCGTGGGTCACGAGAACGACGCTGCAATTGCGCTCGCGGATGATGCGCGCCATGTCGGCCTGCAACACCAGGCGGGTCTGGCTGTCGAGCGCCGAGAACGGCTCGTCGAGCAGGATGACATCCGGGCTGAAAGCCAGCGTGCGCATGAAGGCGACGCGCTGGCGCATGCCGCCGGAAAGTTCCGACGGATAACTCTTCTCGAAATCCTTGAGGCCATAGGCCTCGATCAGGCCGCGCGCGATCGTCTCGGCTTCCTTGCGCGGCGTGTTACGCACCTGCAGGCCGATGATCACATTTTCCAACACCGTGCGCCATGGCAGCAGCAGATCCTTCTGCAGCATGTAGCCGACATGGCCCGTGGCCTGATCGACCTGCTTGCCATTCACATGCACCTTGCCCTGCGACGGGATCTGCAACCCGGCGATGATGTTGAACAGCGTAGTCTTGCCACAGCCGGACGGGCCGACGATGGCCACCACTTCACCGCGGTGCAGGTCGAAGCCGATATCGGCAATGGCCGTCACCGGCTTGGCGCTGTCGGGATTGAAGGTCATCCCGATGGAATCGGCGCGAAGGACGACGTCTTTCTCGATGGTGCTCATGCTGCGACCTCGTGGGCGATCGGGTGCTTGGCCAGAAAATCCAGCACGGCGTCGTTGAAAATCTTCGGCTCCGAGCGCGACAACGCGTGGCCGCCCTTCGGCACCTTGATCAGGCTCGCGCCCTTGATGCGCTCCACCATGATCTCCGACGCATAAGGTGGCGTCAGGATATCGTCGTCGGCCACGATGGCCATGGTCGGGCATGTGATGCGATCGTGATATTGCAGCCCGTCGAAAGCGAGAATGCCGGCCGCGCGGGCGTCGAGAATGGTCCTGCTCGACGTGTTGGCCGTGGACGCCGCGATATCGCGCTCCAGCTGCTCCTTATTGTCGCGGATATAATAAGGCGGATAAAGGAACACCGGGGTCGTGCGATGATATTCCGCCTCGCCCATCGCCATGGCGATGCGGCGGCGCAGCTGCATGTTCATGTCCATCAGATTGTCATGCACCGCCCAGCTGGCATAGAGGACGAGGCTCGCGATCCGCTCCGGCGCGATCGCGGCAAGCACCTGACCGATGGCACCGCCGGTCGAATGGCCGACCAGATGCGCCTTCTCGATCTGCAGCACATCCATCAGGCGCAAGAGATCGTCCGCCATCAGCTCGACCGTGTACGGCATTTCCGAGCGCGTGCTGCCGCCGGTGCCGCGGTGATCATGCAGGATCACCTGATAGCGCTCGGCGAAAGCAGCGATGTTCGGATTCCAGTAGGACGCGGCGCCGCCGAGGCCAGCGACGAGCAGCACCGGCTCGCCCTCGCCCTTGATATCGTAGTGAATGTCGGCGTCGTGAATTTTCGCGAGCGGCATGTGGTGATCCTTAAAGCACACCATAGTTTCAATTCGTCATTGCGAGGAGCGTAGCGACGAAGCAATCCAGTCTTTCTTCAATTGGTTCTGGATTGCTTCGCTGCGCTCGCAATGACGGCTAACATCCTCACCGCCACATCATGCGGCGTTCGATCCAGCCGACGATGGCGTCCAGCACCAGTGCAAGGATCATCAAGGCGACAATGCCGGCCCAGACGGCATTGAGGTTGTAGAGCGTGCCGGAATAATAAACGTAGTAGCCGAGGCCCTGCTCCGCGGAGATATATTCGCCGACCACCGCGCCGATCATGGCGAAGCCGACATTGAGGCGGAATCCCGAAGCGATCCACGGTAGCGAGCCCGGTAGGATCACCATCCGAAAAATCTGCCAGCGGCTGGCGCCGATGGCCTTCAGCATCCGCACATAGTCGTGGTCGATTTCCTTGGCGCCATCGAAGGACGTGATCATCGCCACGATGAAGGTGATGATGGCGGCCACCGCGATCTTCGACTCGATGCCGATGCCGAACCAGACGATGATCAGCGGCGCCAGTGCGATCTTGGGCAGACCGTTCATGGCCACCATGATCGGTCGCATGACTGCTGCGACCGTCGGTGACAGCCACAGCGACAGACCCGCGAGCGAGCCGAGAATGCCGCCGATCAGAAAGCCGAGCACCGTTTCCTGGGTGGTCACCCAGGTGTCGCGCAGCAGCGTGCCGGATGTCAGCGCCTTGACGAATTCGCGCCAGATGCCGGTCGGCTGACCGTAAAGATAAACCTTGATCCATTCGTTGCGGATCGCGACTTCCCACAACAGCAGGAAGGCGCCGATCACCAGCAACTGATAGAACAGGATCCGGCCCTTGCCGATCAGCGCCAGCGGCGACCATCGCCGCCGCGCCGCCAATTTGCTGACCATCGCCCGCTCGGCCAGCACGCCCGCGGTTTCGGTGTTTGCCATGTCAGGGCCCGACATAGGCAGTGGTGGCGAGTTCGACCAGGAAATCCGGGCGGACCAGCGGCGTCTGGATGCAGTAGCGCGCCGGCGGATTTTCCGGGAAGTACTCCTTGTAGACCGCGTTCATGGCGGCATAGTCGGCGAGATCCTTCAGGAAGATCTGGTTCATCACGACATGCTTCATCGTGCCACCGCCCGCCTCGATGACAGCCTTAATGGCTTCGAGGACATAGCGCGTCTGCGCGGCGGCATCGCCCACATGCATGGTCTCGCCATTCGGACCAATGGCCAGCGTGCCGGACACATAGATGAATCCACCAGCCTTGGTGCCGGCACTATAGGGCGCGAGCGGCGGCGGCGGATTCGGCGGGGTCAGAATTTCGATCGGCATGACGGTCCCTCTCTTGTGTGATTGATGATCAGGCGGCGAGATCGGCGGCACAGGCCTCGGAAATGTCGGCAAGCGACGTCGTCCAGCCGAAGAACTTCTCGACATTGTAGATCGTCGCCTGCTGGATGAAGTCCGGGCCGGCCTGATAACAGGCGTCGCGCACCAGCACCGGGTAGTATTCCTTGAAATACGCATCGCGGATGGTGGACTCGACACAGACATTGGTGGCGGTGCCGCAGACCAGCACCGTATCGATGCGCCGGCTGCGCAGGATGCTGTCGAGCTGCGTGCCGGTGAAGCCGCTATAGCGCGGCTTAGGAATGACGATGTCCCTGGCGTCAGGCACCAGTTCCTTGACGAGCTGGTAGTCCCAGCCGCCTTTGGTCAGCAACTGGCCATGCAGCTCCGGCTTCTCGCGCATCAGCTTGAGCGAATTGCCCTTGAGCTGATTGACCGAGCCGGGACCACCGGCCTCCTTCTGCTCGGCATCCCAGCCGTTCTGCAACCACACGACCTGCACGCCTGCGTCGCGCGTCACGCGGGTGAGTTCGGCGATCGCGGGGATCACCTGCTGTGTCGGCGCCAGATCGACGCCGAGCTTGCTGAAATAGCCGCCCGGCGAGCAATAGCCGTTCTGCATGTCGACGACGATCAGCGCGGTACGCGATGCGTCGAAAGCAATCGGCTCCGGTTTGGCAATCAGGCTTCGCATCATTGTCTCCCTCAGCCGGCCTTGCTGAACTTGGCAGCGGCCTTTTCGGCGAATGTGTTGTTGACCATTTCCTCGTAGGGACGGCCGACCTTGAGCGAACCGCCGGCGAGTTCGAAGGCGATGTCCGCATCCCACTCCGCTTTGGAGATGGTCGGAGCTTTCGGAATGGCCTGCGATTTGACGAGGATGTTTTCAGCCGCAGAGCGGATGACCGCTTCGGAGAGCTGCGGGAATTCGACCTGCGAGGTCTTCACGAACAGTTCGCGATCCGCATGCAGCGCGACCTGGGTTTCCGCCAGCGCGTCGCAGAAGGCCTGAACCATGGCCGGGTTCTTGGTGACCTCGGCCGTCGGCAGCATCGCGGTCGTGAAAGCCGCTGGCGGGATGAAATCACCGAGCGACATCACGGCTTCGAGACCGAACTGCTGCTTGGCGATGCTCGCATCCCATTCGAACATGACGGCGACATCGGCGCGGCCATCGAGCACCGCCTGCGCCTGGGCGCCGGCCGGCAACTGGAGGAACTTGACGCCGGCCTTCTCGGCTTCGAAGCCGCCCTTCTCCTTCATCACATAGGTCGGCACCTGGATCGTCGATGACGGAAAGCGCAGCGTGGCAACGGTCTTGCCCTTGAAGTCCTCGACCGTCTTGAAATTCGCGCCGGGCTTGGCCACGGCCCACATGGCCATGCCGCCGACGATCTTGGCGATGTTGGAGATCTTGGCGCCTTCCACGGCGGCGTTGACCGACATGCCCGTGCCGGTCACGGCGAACGTGGCGTTGCCCGACAGCACCACCGGCAGCGCCGCCGCGATACCGCCGGCGGAGCTGACCGCCACATCGAGACCGTGCTTCTTGAAGAAGCCGCCGAATTTGGCTGCGTAAACCGAGACATAGATGCCGAGATGGATGGCTTCGGAGACCTTGACCGAGGTCAGCCCCTGCGCGAGGGCCGACGAGCCCATCCGGCCCAAGGCCAGAGCCGCACCGGCGCCGCTGGCACCAAGCAGAACA